>CAIZQU010000133.1 GCA_903935205.1 uncultured cyanobacterium
AGGAAGCTGATCAGATCGGTTGCAGCAGAAGGGTTCTGGAGTGGCGAGGCCAACGCGATGAAAGGCGGTTCCCGCGCAAAGCAGCGCAGATGGCGGCGGCCGTCGAGAGCGACTGGGACAGACTTCTAATGGGCCCTGCCCCCCCCCCTTCTCCCCAGCACTATCCCCACCAATCCACCACGCAGGCCTTCCATCCAGCCGACACTCCGGTCCCCCCACCGTCCCGCAGGGACCAGCCCCCAATCCCCCCAACCCCGATGATGCCCCCATCCACCTGCGGGTCCGCTCCCCTGCCATGCACGGCCCCCATCTGCCCGTCAGTCCGGCCTTGGAGGCGCAGCTGCCCGTCAGTCCGGCCTTGGAGGCGCAGCTGCGCGCCTGGCTGGCGGAGGACATCGGTCGCGGGGATCTGACCGCCCCGGCCCTGCTGGGCCGGCAGGCCGAGGCCCATTGGATCGCCAAGGCCGAGGGGGTGATCTGCGGGGGCCCCCTGGCCCTGGCCCTGTTCCGGCTGCTCGATCCCCAGCTGGAGGGGCGGCTGCTGGTGGCCGATGGCGCCCCGGTGGCCACGGGCCAGCGGCTGCTGGAGGTGCGCGGCGATGCCGCGGCCTTGGTGGCCGCCGAACGCACCGCCCTCAACCTGGTGATGCGCCTCTCCGGCATCGCCACCGCCACCGCCGCGCTGGTGGGCCAGCTGGCCGGCAGCGGCGTGCGCCTGGCCGACACCCGCAAGACCACGCCGGGCCTGCGGGTGCTGGAGAAATACGCCGTGCGCTGCGGCGGTGGCCTCAACCATCGCCTCGGCCTCGATGACGCCGCCATGCTCAAGGAAAACCACCTGGCCTGGGCCGGGGGTGTCGGCCCCGCCATCGCCGCCGTGCGCTCCTCCTCCCCCTGGCCCTGCCGGGTGATCGTGGAGGCTGAAACCGCCGCCGAAGCCGAAGCCGCCGTGCGTGCCGGCGCCGATGGGGTGCTGCTCGATGAATTCAGCCCCGCCGAGCTGACCTCTCTGGTGCCGCGGCTGCGGGCCCTGGCGGCCGAATCCGGCTGCGGATCTGTGGTGCTGGAAGCCTCCGGCGTCGCCCACGACCAGCTGTCCGCCTACGCCACCTGCGGCATCGACCTGATCTCCAGCAGCGCCCCGATCACCCGCAGCCCCTGGCTCGACCTGAGCATGCGCTTCACGCCACTGCTGGCCTGATCGTTATCCCCACGGCCACTCAGGGCGCCATGGAGGGGGCCTGTTGCATCGATGTGAACGACCGTGCCGCCCGTGTTGACCGCCCCTGCGGCCCTTCATAGCTTGCAGACAGTGTTCGGCGCTGCCCGTGCCCCTGCCCTCACCACTCCCCGCGGCGCCCGCCGGCGGACGCGATCCACGCCGCGGCCAGCGCCGCCGCGCCGCCGCCCTGCCGCTGCTGGCCGGCCTGGCCCTGGCCTGGGCGCCCCTGGCGGCCTCGGCCCAGACCGTGCTGGAGCGGGCGATCAGTTCGGGTGAACTGGTGATGGTCGGCACCACCGACGTGCCGCCGCTGATGAGCCTCGATGCCAAAGGCCAGCCTGTCGGCTACGGGGTCGAGGTGGGCAAGCGCATCGACGCCGAACTGCAGGCGGTGCTGGGCGGCAAGGTCAGGATCCGCTTCGTGCCGGTCGCCAACACCGCCGCCATGATCGACGCCGTCGCCAACGGTGGCGCCGGCCTCGCCTGCGGCGTTCCCTTCAGCTGGGAGCGGGAGATGGCCGTCGACTTCTCCCTGCCGATCGGCCTCTCCGGCCTGCGCCTGCTCACCACCAGCGCCGGCCTCGATGGCAGCGCCTCCTCCCTCCAGGGCCGTCGCATCGGCGTCGTTCAGGGCTCCCTGGGCGCCACCGCCCTGCCCAGCCTCCAGCCCGCCGCCAAGGCCGTGAGCTTCAACAGCCTTGATGCCGCCTTCGTCGCCCTGCAGCGCGGCCAGGTCGACGGCCTGCTCGGCGACTCAATCTCCCTGGCCGGCCTGAGCCAGACCCGCCAGCTCAAAGGTGCCCGGTTGCTGCCCTCCGAGCCCTACAGCAGCTATGGCGTCGGTTGCATCCTGCCCCAGAACAACTCCGACTTCGAGAACATCGTCAACCTGGCCATCGCCAAGCTGCAGACGGCCTATCTCGAGGGCCGCCCCGATGCCATCGCCGCTGTCGATCCCTGGATCGGACCCACCGGTGTGCTCGGCATCCCCGCCTCCCAGGTGCGCACCTTCTTCCAGATCAACCTGATCAACCTCGAGCCCCTGCTGCTCGCTCCGCCCGCCGCTCCCAAGCCGGCCCCCTGAAGCCCGGCCCGGCCCGACCCGCACCCCTCCCTCTCCGCCGCACCCCTCGCCTCGCTCGCCTCCGATGGCCCCTCTCCCCCGCTCCGGTCTGTTCGGCTTCCTGCTGCTGCTCGGCGCCCTGCTGCCCTCCGCCGGCCTGGCCGCCAGCAACGCCACCAGCGCCTCCGCACCCTCCAGCGTTGAAGCCCGCCTGCAGCGGATCAGCGCCGCCCTGCGCCAGCAGGCCATGCCCCCCGGCGCTGCTGCCGAACGCGGCAGCGACGCCAGCGATGGCGCCGTTCAGGAGGCCGCCACTGATGGCGCCGCCGCCGCTGCCGCCGACAAGGACAAACTGGCCTGGACGTTTGTCAACGGGCCCTCCGTCGGTTTTCGCAATGGCGGCTTCCGCAACGGTGGCTTCTACAACGGTGGCTTCCGCAATGGCGGTTTCTATAACGGCGGCTTCCGCAATGGTGGCTTCCGCAATGGCGGCGGCTGGCGCAACGGCGGCTTCCTGAATCGCTGGTGATCCGGTGACGGCTCCCCCCCGCCGCGAACCGGACGCTCCGGTCGCCGCTTCAGCCCCCAGCCAGGCCCTCACCACCGCCGAGGTTGCGCCGGCCCCCTCTCCAGGCGCCGGCCCCGGCGGAGTGTCCCCCGTGGCGGTGCGGCCCCTCTGGCCCGAGGGGCCGCCGCCGGGCAACCCCGAGGGCTACGGGCCGGTGGAGCTGCTGGTGATCCAGCCCACCCCCTTCTGCAACCTCGACTGCGACTACTGCTATCTGCCCAGCCGCGACGATCGCCAGCGGCTGGCCATGGCCACCCTCGATGCCGCCCTCGATCGGGTGCTGGAAAGTCCCTACGTCGGGGGTGACTTCACCCTCCTCTGGCATGCCGGTGAACCCCTCACCCTGCCGATCGCCTTCTACGACGCCGCCAGCGCCCGCATCGCCGCCGCCCTGGAACGCCACCCTTCGCGCCAGCTGACCATCCACCAGTCGGTGCAGACCAACGCCATGGTGATCAACGACGCCTGGTGCGACTGCTTCGTGCGCAACCGGATCCACGTCGGCGTCAGCCTCGATGGGCCCGCCTTCCTCCACGACCGCCACCGCCGCACCCGCACCGGCCTGCCCAGCCATGCCGCCACCATGCGCGGCATCGCCGCCCTGCAGCGCCACGCCATCCATTTCCAGGTGATCTGCGTGCTCACCGAAGAAGCCCTGCACCACCCGGACGAGCTGTTCCATTTCTTCGTGGACCACGGCATCCACGATCTGGCCTTCAACATGGAGGAAACCGAGGGTGAAAACCTCGAGTCCACCCTCAGCCGCCCCCACAGCGAAGCGCTCTACACCAGCTTCCTGCAGCGTTTCTGGCAGCTCTGGATCGAGAACCCCTCCCAACTGCGCCTGCGCGAATTCGAGGGGATCTGCGACCTCGCCGATACGGACAGTCGCATCGATCACACCGACATGAACCATCCCTTCGCCATCGTCAATGTCGATGCCAGCGGCCGCCTCTCCAGCTTCGATCCCGAGCTGCTGGCGGTCCGCACCGACGAGTACGGCGACTTCGTGCTCGGCGATGTCCACCACGACAGCCTCTCGGCCGTAGCGGCGACGGCGAAGTTCCGGCGCATCGCCCGCGAACTGCGCGCCGGCATCGAGCGCTGCCGTGCCGAATGCGACTACTTCGGCCTCTGCGGCGGCGGTGCCGGCAGCAACAAATACTGGGAGCACCGCCGCTTCGACGGCACCGAAACCCAGGCCTGCCGCTACCGCATCAAGCTCACCAGCGACGTGGTGCTCAGCGGCCTGGAGGCGATGCTCGGCCTGCCCGCCGCCTGAGAGCGCTGGCCGCCGCAACCGTCTGATCCAGCCCCCTGATCCAGCCCCGCCAAGCTGCGGCCACCGATCTGCCGGCACCGCAGCGCCGCATCTCGACCGGCACCCACCGCCTCCCCCCGGCTCTGCCCGCCCCGGGGGGATGATCAGGGCATCAGCCCGATCCGCCGCCGGCCGCGATGCTCCAGGTCTTCCAGCAAATCGACGCCCAGCTGCGGCAGGCCATGGCCGCGGCCTTCCCCGAGGCCGCCGCCGCCACCGCGGACCAGGGACTCGATCCCCAGCTGGCGGCGGCCAGCAAACCCGAGTTCGGCGACCTCCAGGCCAATGGCGCCCTGGCCCTGGCCAAACCCCTGGGCCAGAAACCCCGGGCCATCGCCGAGGCGATCGTGGCCCGGCTCCAGGCCGATCCCGCCTTCACCGCCCTCTGCCTGGAGCCCCAGATCGCCGGCCCCGGCTTCATCAACCTCACCCTCCGGCCCGAGCGGCTCGCCGCCGAGGTGGCCCTGCGGCTCGGCGACCCGCGCCTTGGGGTGCCGCTGGCCGACGGACCCCGGGCCGGGGCGCCGGCGCCGGTGATCGTTGATTTCTCCAGCCCCAACATCGCCAAGGAGATGCACGTGGGGCACCTGCGCTCCACGATCATCGGCGACTGCCTGGCGCGGGTGCTCGAGTTCCGCGGCCATCCGGTGCTGCGGCTCAACCATGTCGGCGACTGGGGCACCCAGTTCGGGATGTTGATCACCCACCTCAAACAGGTGGCGCCTGAAGCGCTCAACACCGCCGATGCGGTCGACCTGGGGGATCTGGTGGCCTTCTACCGCCAGGCCAAGCAGCGCTTCGACGAGGACCCGGCCTTCCAGGCCACCGCCCGCGAGGAGGTGGTCAAGCTGCAGGGCGGCGATCCGGTGTCGCTCAAGGCCTGGGGGCTGCTCTGCGAACAGAGCCGCCGCGCCTTCCAGGCCATCTACGACCGCCTCGCCATCCAGCTCAGCGAACGCGGCGAATCCTTCTACAACCCCTTTCTGGCCGCCGTCGTCGACGACCTGCGCAGCGCCGGGCTGCTGGTGGTGGATGAGGGGGCCGGCTGCGTGTTTCTGGAGGGGGTGAGCGGCAAGGAGGGCAAACCCCTGCCATTGATCGTGCAGAAGAGCGACGGCGGCTTCAATTACGCCACCACCGATCTGGCCGCGATCCGCTACCGCTTCGCCCCGCCCCCCGCCGGCGATGGCGCCGCACGGGTGATCTACGTGACCGATGCCGGCCAGGCCAGCCACTTCGCCGCTGTGTTCCAGGTGGCCGAGCGGGCCGGCTGGATCCCGCAGGGCTGCCGGGTCGAACACGTGCCCTTCGGCCTGGTGCAGGGGGAGGACGGCAAGAAGCTCAAGACCCGCGCCGGCGACACCGTGCGCCTCAAGGATCTGCTCGATGAGGCGGTCGAGCGGGCCGAGGCCGACCTGCGCCGCCGCCTGGCCGACGAGGGCCGCCAGGAGGACGAGGCCTTCATCCGGCACGCCGCCACCACCGTGGGCCTGGCGGCGGTGAAATACGCCGACCTCAGCCAGAACCGCACCACCAACTATCAGTTCAGCTTCGATCGCATGCTCGCCCTGCAGGGCAACACCGCCCCCTACCTGCTCTATGCCGTGGTGCGCATCGCCGGCATCGCCAGGAAGGGAGGAGATGCGGCCAATACCGGGACATCGGATGAAATCAGTGGCTTGTTCGCCACCAAGGACAACCCCCTGAGCTTCAGCGAACCCCAGGAATGGGCCCTGGTGCGGGAGCTGCTCAGGTTCGACGCCGTGATCGCCGAGGTGGAGCAGGAGCTGCTGCCCAACCGTCTCTGCACCTATCTGTTCGAGCTCAGCCAGGTGTTCAACCGCTTCTACGACCAGGTGCCGGTGCTCAAGGCCCCTCCCCAGGCCCGCAGCTCCCGCCTGGCCCTCTGCCGCCTCTGCGCCGACACCCTCAAGAAGGGCCTGGAGCTGCTCGGCATCCCCACCCTGGAGCGGATGTGACGGCGCGGATGTGACGATCCACTGGTCCCTGCAGGGTTGCGGCCGGCCTGGTCTCCGGCCGCTGGCGCTGCCCCTGGCGGCCAGGTCGGGCGCTCGCCGCGTGATTGGCAAGCCGAGGGTCTGCGGGGCCTGGACGGCCCAGCCCACTCGATGACGCACCCAGCGGTTCGCCGGCGGCGGCGCAGCCCGATCTGTTGAAAGGGTGCCAGTCAGGGGGTGTCAGTCAGGGGGTCTCCGTGAGCGGGAGCCAGCGATCGCCCGGCGCTCCCTGAGGAGCTTGCTGGGGCATCAGGTGCGGCGAAGGGTCGGATCCGACCCCATGGCTCCACCCAGGAAACCCCGGGGCCTGCGCCCGACTCCCGCCAGAGACGGCCTCCCTACGCTGCCGGTGTGAATCCGATCGATCCTGTGCGCGATCCATCGACCCAGGGGCCCGTCGGCGCGGCGCCAGGGCCCGCCGCCCGGCCGGAGGTGGAAAGCCTCCAGGCCTATAGCGCCCCCTTGGAGGGGCGGCGGGGCCTGCTGCGGCTCGACTTCAACGAGAACACCGTGGGGCCCAGCCCCCGGGTGGTGGCGGCGATCCGCGCCATTCCCGCCGACCACTACGCCATCTATCCCGAATACGACGGCCTGCGCCAGGCGGTGATCGCCTCCCTGCAGGCCACCCCGGGTGGTGGCGGCGCCCTGCAGGCCGCGGCAGGCGCACCGGGCACGATCACGGCCACAGCGCAGGCCTCTGCCTCTGCCACAGCTGCCACCACCTCGGCCGCGACAGCCTCGGCGACGGCGACGGCCACAGCCGCTGACACAGCGACGGCCACGGCAGCGGCGAAAGCCACGGCCTCTGCGACAACCACAGGCTCAACGCCGGCGGAACCAGCATCGGCCGCTGCGCTGCAGCCGGAGCAGATCGGCCTGTTCAACGGCGTCGATGCCGCCATCCATGCGGTCTTCCAGGCCTACGGCGGGCCGGGCGATCGCCTGCTCACCACCACCCCCACCTTCGGCTACTACACCCCCTGCGCCCGCATGCAGGGCATGGCGATCGAGGCCATCCCCTACCGCCTGCCCGACTTCAGCTTCCCCCTGGAGGAGATCCGGGCGGCCCTGCTCGGGCCGGCACCCACCGGCACGGAGGCCTGGACGCCCCCCCGCCTGCTGCTGCTCTGCAACCCCAACAACCCCACCGGCACCCGGCTGGCCCCGGAGCGGATCCTGGAGCTGGCCGCCGCCGCGCCGCAGACGCTGGTGGTGGTCGATGAGCTCTATGAGGCCTTCACCGGCGACAGCGTGCTGCCCCTGCTGCTCGGGGCTGCTGGCGGCGCCCGCGGCAGCGACGCCAACCCCAGCGCCAGCGCCAGCGGTCCGGCCGTCGCCGTTGCCGCCGCCGCCAGCCAGGCCAGCCCCGGCCCGGCTGGCGCCGATCCCTTCGCCGCCGTCCCCAACCTGCTGGTGCTGCGCTCCCTCTCCAAGACCGCCGGCATCGCCGGGCTGCGGATCGGCTTCGCGATCGGTGCCGCCGCCGTGATCGATCGGATCAGCCGGGTCACCGGGCCCTACGACATCAACAGCTTCGCCGTCACCGCCGCCCACGCCGCCCTGGCGGACCAGGCCTATGTGGATGCCTACGTGGCCGAGGTGCTGCGGGCCCGCGATTGGTTGGTGGAACAGCTGCGCCGGGCCGGGGTGCGCCACCACGTGGCCGGCGGCAACTACCTGCTGCTCTGGCCCGACCGCGATCCCGCCGCGGTGGACCAGGAGCTGCGCGCCGCCGGCATCCTGGTGCGTTCGATGGCCGGCAAACCCCTGATCGATGGCTCCCTGCGCGTCAGCCTCGGCACCAGGGAGCAGATGGAGCGCTTCTGGACCACCTACCGCGGCCTCAGCGGCGCGGGGGGCTGATCGCCAGGGCTTCAAGGCCCTGCGCTGCTCTCGGTGGCTCCAGGGCCGCCAACGATCCTGAGCCGATCGCCGCCGGCGTCGGCGTCGGCGTCGGCATCTTCCCCTCCGACCCCTTCGCCATTCCGCAGGGCCCTCATTCCTTTGTGCCCAGCAAGCCTCCCGGCCTGCCGATCGCCGCGCTGCAGGCAGGTTCGGCCCCCTTGGCCAGCAAAGGAGCCTCAGCCATCGCCTCGATTCGGCTGGATTCCGCTTGGATCCAACAAGCAGATCAGCAGATAGGCAGACAGGCAGGTAAACAGGTAAACAGGCAGGTAGGCAGGTAGGCAGGTAGGCAGGTAGGCAGGAAGATAAGCAGTCCAACGATCTGACGATCTGACGATCTGAACGATCGACCCGATCGGCACCCATGCGCATCCAGAAGGGAGCCATCGATTCAATCGGCCATCGTTCCGATCGATCCAATGGTGGGCCCCCCTTCCAACACCAACCATCCACCCACCGACGTCCTCACCGATGACCGTCAGGGCGGCTGGACCCAGCGTGTGGGGATGGCAACAACAGCGCGGGTCATGTCGGCCGTTGGCCTGGTTGCACGTTGGCCAAGGCCTCGAACCCGCCGGGTTAGTGCTACGGTCTACCGACCCGTTTTCGCCCATCCACCTCCTGCCGGGCCCTGCCCTGCCCTGCATGTCTCAGCCCGTCTCGAAGCCATCAGCAACCGCCAGCGACGGAATCGCGGCCAGACCTTGGCTGCGGCAGTGGCGACGGCGAACCCCGGCGCTGTTGATCGGTCTGGTCGGCTGGGGGGTGAGCCAGCCGCAGGCCCTGGCCCTGCAGTTTGAATTCGTCTGCGGCAGCGATCCCAGCTGCGCCAGCCTCAACAGCAACGCCTATGCCGGCTTCCAGGCGGCGGCGAACCGCTGGAGCAGCATCCTCTTCGATCCGATCACGGTGAAGCTCTCCATCGGCTTCGAGGCGATGGCGCCGAACATCCTCGGTGGCACCACCCATACCGAGAATTACATCAGCTATAGCGGCTTCCGCATCGCCCTGAACCTGGATCGTCAATCCAGCAACGACATCCAGGCCGTCGCCTCCCTGCCGACCGGCAGCACCATCCCGCTGCTGATCAACCGCACCGCCAACAACCCGGCCGGGGTGGGCAGCGTAACTCCCTACATCGACAACGACGGCGATTCCAATAATTACTTCATCAACATCAGCACCGCCAACCTCAAGGCAATCGGTGTCAGCCCCGCTTACGGCACCGACCTCACCGCCCTCGACGGGGAGATCAGTTTCAATAGCTCTTTCAGCTGGGATTTCAATCCCGATAATGGCATCAGCTCCGGTACCTATGATTTTGTCGCGGTTGCAGCCCATGAAATCGGCCACGCCATGGGCTTCATCAGCGGCGTGGATGTCCTCGATTACAACTCCCCCTACGGCAGCACCTACTTCAACGACAATCAATTCACCTCTGTCAGTCCCCTAGACCTCTACCGCTATTCCGCCCAGAGCTTCGCCTCCGGCGTGATCGACTGGACCGCCGACAACCGCAGCAAATACTTCTCAATCGATGCCGGTCTCAGCAGCCTCGCCGGCTTCTCCACCGGCGTCAACCGCGGCGATGGCAGGCAGGCCAGCCACTGGAAGGACAACCTCGCCCTCGGCCTGCTCGATCCGACCCTGGCCAGTGGCGAAATCGGCCAGATCAGCGCCCTCGATCGCCTCGCCTTCGATGTGATCGGCTACGACACCCTCAGCGGGGTGCCGGCTCCATTGCCCCTGCTGGGGGGCAGCGCCGCCCTGCTCTGGAGCCGCAGGCTCCGCAGGCGTCGCGCCCAGGGCCATCCGCCCAACTGATGGACCCTGAAGCCGCCTCCCCCGAGACGCCCCCGCCCGCCAGTTCCTGGTCCATCGATGCCGACCAGCTCGAGCCCGGCTCGGAGGCGGCGGCGGACCCGGCGGTTCTGCTGCTCCCCTGGGCCCTGGGCCGGGCCGGCTGGCTGCTTGGCCTGGTCGCCCTGGCGGTCCCAGGCCTGGCGCTGCTGGCAGCCGGTCTGCCCTCGGCCGAGGGCTGGCAACGGTTCAGCACCCTGGTGCTGGCCCAGGCCCCCCTGGCCCTGCTCGGGCTGGTGCTGGCCCATCTGGCGGTGTTGCTCGATCCCGACGATCGGCAACTGCGCCGCCGCCTGACTCGCCTGCGGCGGGCCGCGGCCGTCGGCGCCTTGGTGTTGCTGCTGCTGATCCCTCTCCATCTCTGGCTGCTGCGGGCCACCGCCCCCGCCGCCCTCGCCGACCGCCCCCAGCTGGAGCAGCGGCTCGAGCAGCGCTTCACGGCCCTGCGGCAGGCCGTGACCGAGGCCCGCTCCCTACCGGAGCTGCGCGAACGGCTGCGGCTGCTGCAGGGCCCGCCGCTCTCACCCCAGGCCGAGCTCCTGCCCCTGCCGGTGCTGCGCCAGCGCTTGCTGCTGGCCCTGGAGCGGAGCCAGCCCTTTGTGCGCGAGCGCCTGGCGGACAATCTCGACCAGCGGGCCCTGGTGCGGGACGGCCTGGAGGCCCTGCGTCTGCTGGTGCCATCCCTGCTCTATGCCATCGCCCTGGCCAGCCTCTCCCCCCTGGCGCCCCTGACCCTGCCCGAACGCTGGATCAAGGGCGCCAGGGGAACGGCACAGCCGATCCCCAGCGCCCGGGGCCGGCACGCCGCCGATCGGCTGGCCCAGGAGTTGGTGGCCCAGGCGCCCCCCGAGTCCTCAGCCCCTGCACCCCCCGGCCCGCCGCCTACGGATTGACCCCAGGGGAGCGGAGGCCGGGACGATCGGTCCAGGGTCAGCGCAACAGCTCGATCACGGTGGCGTCGGCCAGCGGTGGTGCCAGCCGCAGGCTGCTGCCGCCCCGCCGCACCGTGGTGCCAGCCATCGCCTCCAGGAAGGGGCCGGCACCGCCCTGGTCGCAGCCCGCCAGCGGCCCGCCACGCCGGTACTGCACCGGGATCACCCTCCGGGCCCGCAGCTGGCGCACCACCGCCGCGGCCTCGGCGCCGTCATAGACCTTGGCGCCGCCACCCACGCCGATGATCAGCACATCGGGGCGGCCCAGCAACACCTGCTCCTCCGGCGCGATCGTGGCGGCCGTGCCGCCGAGATGGGCGAACTCCAGGCCCCCCTGGCGCCAACGCCAGAGTGTGGCATAGCCGAAGCGCCGGCCGTTGAAGCGGTCGTGGGGGGCGCCGAGCCCCTCGATCGCCAGGCCCGCCACCCGGTAGGAGCCCGGTTTCTGCAGCATTCGGCCCGAGGCCACCGCGGCCCCCTCATCCCGCAGGCCGCTGCTGGCCAGGATCACATCGGCACGGATCCGGGGTTCGGCCAGCCCGGCGGCGCAGCCCACCGCCTGGAAGGGATTGAGCAGCACCCGGGCGCCCCCCCCCTCGATCAGCAGGGCGCTGTGGCCGTAGCTGGTGATCGTCACGCCGCCATCCGCGGCGGCAGGCGGTGGCGGCAGCGAGGCCGCAAGGGTCAGGGCGGCCAGGGAAGCCAGGGTCGAGCGCCTGGCAACAGCTGCCAACCCGGCAGGGATGGCTCCGCCAGGGCCGCAGCAGAGGCCCTGGCGGCCGCCGCTGCGGCGGGAGCCGGGGGCCTCTGCGGAGGCGGTGTGGGGCGCGGGACAGGGGGCCGCCCAGGGGCTGATCAGGGAAAGGTTCGGGCGGCGGATGCTGCTCATCGGGCCTGCTGGCATGGCGTGTGCTCCACCAGGGGGCCCCGGCGATGGCGAGAAATTAGCAGCGTTACCGCAGCTCCCCACCCACTCCGACCGGGGTGCGGCCGGCCGCCAAGGTGAGGAAATTGGCCAGCAGCTGATGGCCGCTCTGGGTGAGCACGCTCTCGGGGTGGAACTGCACCCCCTGCAGGTGGGGATGGTCGCGGTGGCTCAGGCCCATGATCGTGCCGTCCTCCAGCCAGGCGGTGATCTCCAGGCAGTCCGGCAACGTCTCCCGTTCGGCAATCAGACTGTGATAGCGAGTGGCGGTGAGCGGATCAGGCAGTCCTGCGAACACCCCCCGGCCGCCATGGCGCACCGGTGAGGTCTTGCCGTGCATCAGCTCCCGGGCCCGCACCACCCGCCCTCCGAACACCTGGGCCAGGCATTGGTGCCCCAGGCACACCCCCAGAATCGGCACGGTCGGCCCCAGCTGGCGCAACACCTCCAGACAGACACCTGCCTGATCGGGATCGCCGGGGCCGGGGGAGATCAGGATCGCGGCCGGCTGCAGGGCCCTGATCTGCGCAACGCTGAGGGCATCGTTGCGCACGACCCGCAGATCGGCGGCGATCGGGTGCTCGGCAGCCAGCTCGCCCAGATACTGCACCAGGTTGAAGGTGAAGCTGTCGTAGTTGTCGAGAACCAGAAGCATGGGGCGGTCGGCCGGCGATGGTCGGAAGGGGAAACGCAGGGCCAGGGTCTCAGAGACCCAGACGCACCAGCAGCGGCGGCACCAGCAGCAGCAGGGCGATCAGCATCGATGCCAGGGCAGCCACCAACACGGCTGCGGCGGCACAGTCCTTGGCGATGCGGGCCAGGGGATGAAACTGGCGTCCGATCGCCAGATCGACCACCGCCTCGGTGGCGGTGTTGAGCAGCTCCAGCACCAGCACCGCCGCCACCGTCAGTACCAGCACCGCCAACCGATCCAGGCTCAGCCGCAGCCATAGCCCCAGCGCAAACACCAGAGCTCCGGTGATCACATGGATGCGGAAGTTGCGCTGGCTGGCGAAGCCGTAGGCCAGACCCTGGGCCGCATAGCGGAAGCTGGCGGGCAGGTCACCCGCCACCTTCCAGGCCCCAACCCGCAGCCGGCGGCCGCGGCGATGCGGATCCGGGCTGTTCAGGGGCTTGGGACCCGGCAGATCGATGGGGCGAGGCAGATCGCGCAGGGGTGGCGTGGGGGGAGGGGAGATGTCCGCCGGACCCGCCACCACCCGATGGGGACGGCGGGCCTGATCGAGGACGGCATGCACCCTACAGCGATTGGCCCATCGACCATGCCGCCCTCCACACCAACGCGATCGTTGAGCGATCAGCCCGGGGGAACCTCCGCCGTCGACGGGCCGCTGATCAAGGCCTCCTGACGGGCCAGCATCGCCGCCAGGCTGGCCGGGTCGGGGTGGTCCCAGCCCAGCAGGTGCAGCAGCCCATGGCTGGCCAGGAACAGCAGCTCCCGCTCCAGATCGCCATCGGCCTGATCCGCCTGACGCGCGGCGGTCTCCAGGGAGATCACGATGTCGCCCAGCTCCAGCGGTTCCGGCTCCGCCTCCGGGTCCCCCCAGCCCTGGGGCAGCGGCGGAGCGGGGGGCCTGTCGCCGTGGACATCGGGATCGAGGGCGGCGAAGGCCAGCACATCGGTGGGTTCCGGCCGCTGCCGCCATTGGCCGTTCAGGGCCGCCAGGGAGGCATCGTCGCTGAGCTGCAGACCCAGGCTGTAGGCGTCGGCGCGCCATGGCTCGGGCAGCTCCGCCGCCAGCTCCGCCAGCCAGCGGCCCAGCCACTGCTCCCAGACCGCCGCGGCCCCGTCGCCGGTGAGGCGACCACCTCGACGCAGCAGGGGATCCAGAGCCGCCGGCAGGGGATCACCGCCGTCGCTGGCGAGCTGGAAGGCGAGGTCGAGGGCGATCGGTGGGGCCGGACCCTGCGGCGCCGGCCCTGGATGGGGCATCGGGGCCGGCCCGGGGGCGCCGGCGGGGCCCGATGGCCGGCCAGGGGACGACGGGGTGGTCACTGGGGCAGCTGCGGCCGTCCCAGCCAGGCGAGCAGCACCAGGAAGCCGGTCAGGCCCAGGGCAGTCAGGCCGAAATGGACCAGGCTCTGGCGACCCTTGCGGACCATGTTGCGCATGGCCAGCTTGATGAAGGCGGGAGCTTCCTCCGGCGGCGCTGGAGCGGGATCAGAAGGCAAGGCCATCGATGGCGCCAGGCATGGCCTGAAATTTTGGCATGAACATCACACGGCCCATAAAGGTTGGCTCCGCATGCCGCCATGGCTGCGGCGGCACCAGGCGGAATGTCTTTGTTCCCATATTTCAGCGATTGCTCAACACCCTCTCAGAGGACTGCAAGGCCCTCGGCATACCGTGACATGGCACATGGCCGACTTTCCTCGCTCGTCCAGTGGGAGAACATCGAGCCCTCCTGGCTTGGCCCCCATCCTCCGTGGCAGGAGCCGGTCGGTCAGTGCCCATCCCTGATCACCACACCTTCCGCCATGGCCGCAGAGGGGATGAATGCGGGAATTTCAACCCTCGTCTTCGATCCCTGGGCAGATCCGGCCTTGGTGCCAAGCGCCTGGACGGCCGATGCCCCACGGACGGTCTCCACCCTGCTTCCCTCCCTCCTGGCACCGACGCAGAAGCGCGCGAGCCTGCAGGAGCTGATCTGTCAATGCTGATCTGTCAATAATGATCTGTCAAAACCGTGTGCGCGGTTCTCGCCAGTCGGCCGAGCTGATCGTCAATGCGATTGTCCGAGAGGTCGCTGCCGAGAGGTCCCTGTTTGAGCCGGCAGGATCCCTGCTGACGCCGCCAATGACTCAGCGCCCGTTACCACAGAAGAAGCACCACCCATTCAGCACCGGATGGATTGGGAGCTTGATTCCGTCAAGGTGCTGGGTCTGGTTCAGACGATCCCACAATTAGCCCACATCCTCCATGAACAACGGGTCAGCGCAAAATGATCCGCGGCTTGGCAGATACTATTCAAGCCAAGAACAAACCCCTGCTCTGGGTGCTGGGCAGCAAACTGAAGTCCATGTTCAAAAGCCTGCATTCCTTGAAGCAGTCCTGATCCGCTGGCTTGGCGTCAGGCTCGCTTGCCAGGCTCAGGCCTCCGCCCCCACATCCACATCCTGGCGCAACAAAGACTGAATAAAGGGATCAAGATCTCCATCCATCACCCCCTGAACATCGGTGGTTTCGTGCTGGGTGCGTAAATCCTTGACCATCTGATAAGGGTGGAACACATAATTGCGAATTTGATTCCCCCAGGCCGCCTCGACGATGTCGCCGCGGATGTCGGCGATCTCGGAGGCCCGCTGCTCCTGGGCGATCACCAGCAGCTTGGCCATCAGCAAGGCCATGGCCTTTTCCTTGTTCTGCAGCTGGGAGCGCTCCTGGGTGCAGCGCACCGCCAGGCCGGTGGGGATGTGCAGGATGCGCACGGCCGTCTCCACCTTGTTGACGTTCTGGCCGCCGGCACCACCCGATCGGGAGGTGGTGATCTCCAGATCCTTTTCGGGGATGTCGAGCTTCACCTCCTCCTCCAGCTTGGGCATCACCTCCACCCCCGCAAAGCTGGTCTGGCGTTTGTCGTTGGCATTGAACGGCGAGATCCGCACCAGGCGGTGGGTGCCCTTTTCGTTGCGCAGGTAGCCGTAGGCATAGCGCCCCTCGATCTCGATCGTGCAGCTCTTGATGCCCGCCTCCTCCCCCTCCGAGAGCTCATCGACGGTGACCTTCATGCCGTGGTCCTCCGCCCAGCGGGTGTACATGCGCATCAGCATCAGGGCCCAGTCCTGGGCGTCGGTGCCTCCGGCGCCGGCATTGATGCTGATCACCGCCCCCTCCTTGTCGTAGGTGCCGCTGAGCAGCCGCTCCAGCTCCCAGCGGTCGAGATCGGCGCGCAGCTGCCGCAGGGCGCCATCCGCCTCGGCGAGCAGCTCCTGATCGGGTTCCAGGCCGTAGAGCTCGAGGGTGGCGTCGGCATCGGCCACGGCGGCCTGCCAGCGGCCGAGCTGGTCGAGCTGAGCGCGCACCTCATCGAGCTGGCGCATCCGGGTCTGGGCCTGCTTCTGGTCGTCCCAGAAGTCGGGCTGGGAGGCGAGCTGCTCGAGATCCTGCTGTCGGGCCTTCAGTGCCGGTACGTCAAAGGCAGTCCTGGGCATGGCCCAGGCGGTCGGTGAGCTCGGAGAGGTCGCGTTTGAAATCGGTGAGATCGAGCACCGGGCCATGCTGTCGCTGACTTGACCGTACCAGCGGATCCAGACCGGTGGCCGGCGGCAGCGGCGCGCGATCCCCCAGAATCGCAGCGACGATCCAAGGCAGCCGTTCCAAGCATGGGAACTTCAAACCAAGGGATGAATCGCGCTGAAAACGGGCCGAACCCCGATCAGAACGTACCGGCCAAGGTGGAGATCTACACCTGGCGTTTCTGTCCGTTCTGTATTCGCGCCAAGGGTCTTCTCGATCGCAAGGGAGTCACCTACAGCGAATACATGATCGACGGCGATGAAGCCGCTCGCCAGGCCATGATCCGTCGCTCCGAGGGTCGCAGCACCGTGCCCCAGATCTTCGTCAACAACCGCGGCATCGGCGGCTGTGACGATCTCTATGCCCTCGACCAGCAGAACAAGCTCGACCCGCTGCTGGGCCTGTCGTCATGAGCGCCAGCGAGGCGGCCGCCCAGCTGTTCGTGATCGATCCGATCACGCGCCTCAAGCCGGCCAAGGACACCTCCGTGGCCCTGATGCAGGCCGCCCAGCGGGCCGGCCAGCGCCCCTGGATCTGCACCCCTGCCGATCTCTCGGCCGCCGCCGCCGAGGGCGGCCACCGCGCCTGGGCCACGGCCCAGCCCCTCACCCTGGCCCCCATCCGCTTTGGCCCCCGGGGCTGGGAGGTGCCCTCCCCCTGGTACGAGCTGGGGGCGCCGGAGCGGCTGCCCCTGGAGCGGTTCACGGCGGTCTGGATGCGCAAGGATCCGCCGGTGGATGAGGCCTACCTCTACGCCACCCATCTGCTCGACCTGGCCGAACGGCGCGGGGTGCGGGTGATCAACCGCCCGGCGGCCCTGAGGGCCTGGAACGAGAAGCTGGGCTCCCTGCGCTTCAGTGAACGCATGGCACCGACCCTGGTCAGCAGCCGGGTGCGGGAGTTGCAGGCCTTCACCGCCAGCCATGGTGAGGTGGTGCTCAAGCCCCTGGGGGGCAGGGCCGGCCAAGGGGTGGTGTTCGCCGCCGCCGGCACCCCCGGGCTGCGCGCCCTGCTCGAACTGGTCACCCAGATGGAAGCCCTGCCGGTGATGGCCCAGGCCTTCCTGCCCGGCGTCCAGGCCGGCGACAAGCGGATCCTGCTGGTCGATGGCGAGCCCCTCGGAGCCGTGAACCGGGTGCCGACCGGGGGCGAGTTCCGCAGCAACCTGGCCGTGGGGGGCAGCCCCGAGCCCAGCGCGCTGAATGCGATCGAGCGGGAGATCTGCGCCGAGCTGGGCCCGGTGCTGCGGGCTGAGGGGCTGTTCTTCGTCGGCATCGATGTGATCGATGGCCACCTCAGTGAGATCAATGTGACCAGCCCCACCGGCGTGCGCGAAATCGAGAGCCTGGGGGGCATCCCCCTGGCCGATCTGACGATCGAACGCCTCCTGGCAGGGTCCTGATCGGCGGATGCGGGGGCATGCGGCTCAGGCCGCGCCGCTCCCCGTCCGCGACTGGGGCTGGCCGGCGAGATTGAGCTGCTGCTGCAGCACCCCCAGCTTGAGCGCCACCTCCTGCAGTTCCCGCTCCGGTTGCGACCCCCGCACCAGGCCGGCACCGGCGGTCAGCTCGAGCCGCTGACCCTGCAGGCTGCCGCTGCGGATCGCCACCCGCAGCTCGGCGTCGCCGGCGCTGTCGATCCAGCCGATCGGCGCGGCATAGAAACCACGCTCGAACGGTTCAAGGCTGCGCAGGGCCGCCATCGCCTCCCTTCGCGGCAGGCCTGCCACCGCCGGCGTGGGGTGGAGGGCACCGGCCAGGGCCAGGGGTTGGTGCTGACCCAGGGCGGCGGTGATCGGGGTATGCAGATGCACCAGCTGGCCGTGGCGGGCCAGGCGCGGGTGGCGAGGCCGACGGGGCTTCAGCCCTGCCTTCGCCAGGGTGGCGCTGATCGCATCCACCACCAGCTCATGCTCGCGGCGGTCCTTCTCCGAGCCGATCAACAGGGCTGCCGCCGGACCGACCGGGGCCGTGCCCGCCAGGGCATCGCTGCGCAACTGGCCCTGGCGCACGGTGAGCAGCCGCTCCGGAGATGCCCCCAGCAAGGCCGGCCCCGCCCCCCGCTGCCAGAGGAAGCGACAGCTGCCCGGCTGACGCTGGCGGAGCTGGGCCAGCAGCCGCAGGGGATCGAGGGGCTGGTCGAGCAGCAACTCCTGCCGCACCGCCAGCACCAGCTTGCGCAGGGCGCCCCCCTCAACCAGCTCCAGACCCCGTTCGACCATGGTCTGATAGCCCGGCTCCCAGGCGGAGCGATGGCGGATCGCCGGACCACCGCCCCCATCCCCGAGGGCATCGGGGTCGGCCGGCAAGCGGGCCAGCCGCTGGGCCTCCTCCCACAGCTCCTCCGCCAGGGAACGGGCCGTGACCTCCCCTCCCAGGGTGCGCTGCAGCCGCAGCCAGCAATGGCGACCCTGGCGGCTGAGCTGCCAGCGGGGCAGCACCGCCTGCACCCCGGCCATCCCCTCCCCCTCCTGCAGGGGGCTGTCGAAGAAGGAGAAGGCCAGCAGCAGCCGCGGCCGGGCCAGGGGCGGACAGAGCTGAGGGGCGGCCAGGCGGCTCAGACAGACGGCGCTGAACCGTTGGGTGAGCTCGAAGCGACGGGGTCCGCTCAGCTCCAGGCTGTTGCTGCGGCCGCTGGCGGCCAGGCAGAGCCCGGGGGCACCATCCCAGAGGAAGCGGAAGTGCTCGCCGCCATCGAGCTGACCGAGCAGGGCCAGGGGATCCCGCGGAGGCAGCGGCAGGGCGAGGCTCAGCACCCCCTCGCCATCCACCAGGCGGGCCCCGGCCGCAGCAGCCTCCAACAGCGCGCGGAAGCCATCCGTGGCCACGCCGCCGGGGGGGGTCGTGGGCTGGGTTGTGACGCTGGCGGGAGCCTGCACCGGGGAGAGCCGAAGCGGCTGCTCAAATGTATGGGTCTCCACCCGTCTGGCGTTGCCGCTCCCTCCCTCCGACCCCCAGGTCGTCGCAAGCCTTCACGCCACGGGCTCCGAGCGGCGCCAGCTGTGGCGGGCAGCGATCAAATGGCCGATGTATGCGGTGGCGGTGATGCCGGTGCTGCTGGCAGCGGGGTGGCGGCTCAGCCAGGGGCAACCGGTGCGCCCCGACCAGCTGCTGCTGTTCCTGCTGGCGGCGGTGCTGCTGCTGGCCTGGGAGAACCTGGCCAATGATGTCTTCGATGCCGACACCGGCGTCGACCAGGAGGGCAAACCCCACTCGCTGGTGAATCTCACCGGCCGCCGCGACCGCGTGGCCCTGGCGGCCCATGGCTCCCTGCTCCTGGGCCTGGCCCTGATGGCCCTGGTGGCCCTGCGCAGCACTCCCCTGGTGCTGGTGCTGGTGCTGGCCTGCTGCGGCATCGGCTACGCCTACCAGGGCCCACCCCTGCGCCTGGGCTACCGCGGCCTGGGGGAACCCCTCTGCTGGCTCGCCTTCGGGCCCCTGGCCACGGCGGCCGGTCTGCTGGCCCTGGGGCCGCAGGGGGTGACGACGGTGCCCTGGCCGACGGCGATCGCCCTGGGGGGAGGCCCGGCCCTGGCCACCACCCTGGTGCTGTTCTGCTCCCATTTCCACCAGGTGGCCGAGGATGCGGCCCATGGCAAACGCTCGCCGGTGGTGCGGCTCGGCACCGAGCGGGCCGCGGATCTGGTGCCCTGGTTCGTGGCCGGCAGCCTCGCGTTTCAGTGGGCGCCGGTGCTGCTGGGACAGTGGCCCCTCACGGCCCTGCTCAGCGTCGTGGGGCTGCCGCCGGCCCAGTCCCTGATCCGGCTGCTGCGGGAGCACCACCGGGAGCCGGAAAGGATCGCCGGCAGCAAATTCCTGGCCCTGCGCTTCCAATCCCTCAGCGGCCTCGGTCTGGCGGCGGGGCTGGCCCTGGGCCCCCTGGTCGGGGCGGCGGGGATCCGGTGAGCGGACCGCTGGCGCTGCGCTGGCGCCCCTTCCACGTTCCCCTGCCCCAGCCCCTGGTCACCGCCCGGGGGGTGGTGGTGGAACGCTGGGGATGGCTGTTGCGGCTGGAGGCCACCGATGGCCGGCTCGGCTGGGGTGAGGCGGCGCCGCTGGAGCTGGTGGCCGCGCCCGACGGCCGCGGCCCCGGGATTCCGGAGGCCTGGGGAACAGCAGGGCCCGAGCCGGAATGGCCGTGGGGAGAGCCCGCCCGGCCGTGGGGAACAAGCCACCGGGCCTGCGCTGCGGCGATCGACGCCCTCGGTCCGGTGGCCGAACCGGCGGAGCTGGAGAGGGCCCTGCCGCGGCTGCCGGCGCCCCTGGGTTTCGCGGTCGGCGCTGCCCTGGCGGAGCTGCAGGGGCTGGTGGGCGAGGCGGCGGGCGGGTGGGGCGCGGCGCCGGCATCGGCCTGGCTGCTGCCGGCGGGGGAGGCGATGGTGCCGGCCCTGGAGAGCTGGCTGGCGTCCATCGCGGCGGATCAAGCGGTGGCGGATCCAGCGGCCGGCCCCCCGATCGCCGCCGAGGGGACGGGGCAGGGTTTCGGCGCTGCGGCGCAAGCGCTGCCCCCGGCGCCGCAGCGGGTAGCTGGCCCGGGAAACAGGGCCAGGACTGCGGAGCCCCCGGGCAACGGGCTGTTGTCCACCGGGCCTGAACGGGAGGCAACCGGCCTGGCGGCCGGTCCCCGGGCGATGGCCCCCTGGACGCGGACGGCGACCCAGCGGGGCGGTGCCATCCGGAGCGGGGGCCGGTGGCTGCCGGCGCCCCCCGAGACCACGGGTGCCATGGGGCCAGCACCGACCCTGAAGTGGAAGGTGGCCACCTGCGACGACCGGCTCGAACGGGAGCTGCTGGAACACCTGCTGCGGCGGCTGCCGGCCGGGGGCCGGCTGCGGCTCGATGCCAACGGCGGCTGGGATCGGGCCACGGCGGCCCGCTGGGCCGATCGGCTGGCGAGCGAACCGCGGCTGGACTGGCTGGAGCAACCCCTGGCCGACGAAGACCTGGAGGGCCTGACGGCCCTGTCCGAACGGCTGCCGGTGGCCCTCGATGAATCCCTGGCCCTCGATCCCGGCCTGCGCGACCGCTGGACGGGCTGGCAGGTGCGGCGGCCGGCGCTGGAGGGAGACCCCAGGCCCCTGCTGGCAGCCCTGGCAGCGGGCAGGGGCCACTGGATGGTGAGCACAGCGTTTGAAACCAGCGTCGGTCGGCGTCTGGTTGAGCATGCGGCCGCGCTGCAGTGGCGAGGGCCGACCCCAGCGGCTCCGGGGCTGGCCCCCCAGTGGCGCCCGCAGGGGCCGCTGTTCGACGGCGATCCAGCCGCCGCCTGGGCGGCCCTGGCCGGAGGGGAGCGGTGAGCGCCAGCGGATCCGGCCAGGAGCCCGGAGCCAGCTCCGGGATGGAAACCACCGGCAGCGACCACGGAAGAGGCGGCGGCGCCGGTTGTTCCAGGCCGGCAAGCAGCGACGGCGATCCAGCCCGGGGGAGAGCCTGGCCGCGGGGCCCGGTCCTCACCCTGCCGCTCTCGCCGGCGGCCACCCTGGCCGATCCGGCCAGGGCGGCAGCAGCCCTGGAGGAACGGCTCCGGGAGGGAGGCGTGATCGCCCTGCCGGCGCCGGGAGAGGAGGGGGCCCTGGCGGCGGCCCTGGCGGCCGAAGGCCCGGCCGGACCGGCCGTGGTGATCGGCAGCGGCGGCAGTGCCGGCGGCCGGCGCTGGGTGCAGCTGCCGCTGACGGCCCTGGAGGCGGCCGCCGATGGGCTGGGGACCTGGCTGGGTGAACAGGGGCTGGATCCAACCGCCTGCGACTGCCTCGATCCGCTGCCGCTGCACCACGTCAGCGGCCTGATGCCCTGGCTACGAGCCCGGCGCTGGGGGGCCCGGCTGCGCTGGCTGCCCGCCCCGCTGCTGCGGGATCCGGCGGCCCTTGCAGCGGCCTGCCCCCTCAGCCCCGATCGCCCGGCCCTGCTCTCCCTGGTGCCCACCCAGCTGCGGCGGCTGCTGGAGCAACCGGAGGGACAAGCCTGGCTGGGCGGCTGCGGGCTGATCTGGGTGGGAGGGGCGGCGCTGCCGGAGGACCTGGCCGCCGAGGCCCGGCGCCTGGGGCTGCCCCTCTCGCCCTGCTATGGCAGCAGCGAGACCGCCGCCATGGTGACCGCCTTGACGCCCAGGCGATTTCGGGATGGGGAGAGCGGTTGCGGGCCGGCCCTGCCCCATGCGGCGCTCAGGATCGATCCGGCCAGCGGTGCCGTGCAGGTGCGAGGGGCGAATCTGGCCGTGGGAGAGCACCGGGGCGGCCGGTTCCGGCCGTTGCCGCTGCAGGCCGGAGGCTGGTGGAGCAGCGGCGACCGGGGACGGTGGGGGGCCGCTGGCGGACTGGAGCTGCTGGGGCGCCTCGATGGGGCCCTCAACAGCGGCGGCGAGACGGTCTTTCCCGAGCAGGTGGAGGCGCAGCTGCTGGCTGCAGCGCGCCAGGCCGGACTGCCCCTGGGCCAGCTGCTGCTGCTGGCGGAGCCCGATCCCGTCTGGGGGGAGCGGCTGGTGGCTCTGGTGCGGGCCGAGGAGGAGGGTGATGACCCCACCGCGGCCGCCAGGTCCCTGCTACCGGCCCTCAGCGCCCTGGCCAAGGCCCTGCCCCCCAGCCAGCGGCCGAAGCGGTGGCTGGCCTGTGGGGAGCTGGAGCCCAGCAGCCTGGGCAAGTGGCAACGGCAACGCTGGCGGGCATGGCTGCAGCGTCGCCGTGGGGAGGAGTTCTGAACAGTTGGGGGCACGGAGGAGCCTGTGGCGAACCCCACCTCAACCAGACGACCCATGCCCAAGACCAACTGTGCCGCACCTGAGCTGACCTCGCTACTCGATGGCAGCAGCGCCGGGGAACTGATTCCCTGAATTGGCCCGCCAACGACTCCAGAAGCTGATCGGGCTGGGATCGGGCTGGAACTCGCCGTTTCCATGGTGCCGACTGCCACGAGCACAGCGCGGAGCGGCTCGGCCACCGCGAAGGCTACCAATCCCGCACCCTGACAACCAAGGTGGGAGATCTGACGCTGCAGATCCCCAAACGAGGCTCCGGCAGGTTCCGGCCCTCGATCTTTGTTGAGGCCCCGCGTTGAGGTCCCGCTGCCGGCTGGATCAGGCCGTATAGGCGGTGATCACCAAGGCGTTGTGCATTGGGTTGTGAATTGGGTTGTGCGTTGGGTTGTGCATTGGGCTGTCCCGCCTGTCTAATCGTCGCCGCATAAGGACCTGGGACCTGACCGGCGACGGCAGGACCCAGGCCAAGCCAGAAAGTATCAGCTCATGACGCTGCGCTTGATCCGACGACGCAAGCCACGGCTCCAGGCCAAGGTGGCGGCCACACCAATCACTGGCAAGGGTCCAGGGGTGGGGGTGACATCCTTCAGGCTGACGCCATCCACAAGCGCCATGGGAGGCAAGCCGGCAGGCCCACCATTAGCCACAAACCTAAGTACCTGTGAAGTCGAAGTGGCTGTATAGGTCTCGGTAAAAGTGTACCACCCATTACCGTCCGCCGGAGCCGGTCCCCCGTCAAAGCCATGACTTGGCAAGTTGACAGTGAAGGTTTGAAAGTGATCAGACCCGAAGTTTCCGTAGATATATTGCCAAGTGTTCCCACCAGCGGGAGCTTCATGAGCGTAAGCGTATTCAAAGCTCAACTCATACTGGTTGCCAGGGATTAAGCCATCAATGACTTGCTCAAATGCACCTCGATACTGCGGATCGGCATCATTGATAATAAAAAATCCTCCATTGTTACTGGATCTAAAACCATTTCCATTGGCATAACCGCCCGTGCCCCACATGGGGAGACTTCCGCTATTGAGCGTGGCGAGACTATGGACGCCGAGGTTAGGAGTAGAAATACCAGTGATGACCAGATTCCAATCTTGGACTGGTTGCCAAAGGAGTTGGCCGGCGCCATTGTTAATTTCAAAGTCGCCATTCTTTACCAAATTGGGTGCTGCAGAAGCAGGCATTACCAGCGCGGAGAGCGCAATGGCTGCGGGCAGAACTTTGGCAAAACCACACTTGATTAGGCACCAAGCTCCGCGACCAGCTTTCCCAGGCTAAGCTGGTACGCGTGTACTGGCCCAGATGCCATGGCTATGAACCGGATCCAGTTCCAGCCTGGG
>CAIZQU010000134.1 GCA_903935205.1 uncultured cyanobacterium
CCACCATGGCGGAGAGAGCATCGATTTGACCAGCGTTGAGGAATTCGCCGCGGGCATCAGCCTGCGCAACAACCTTGGTGAAGGCGTCGAACATTAGAAGAGCTCCTGGTCTCGACGGTGGGCCGTCGGGAGTGGGTGGGTAAGGGGGGTGAGGGCGACGGCCGGGGGGCCGGGGTCGTCGTTCTCGAGTCGCGGAGCGCAGGAGTGGCCCTTGGCCAAGACCGGCGTTGCGACCAGACTATTGTTGGCTTTCCGGCCGACCATCCGTGACCGCCGTTACAAACGGTCACTGCTGTTACAGCCCGGGACGTGGAGCCGGCGGTTCAAGGGCCTCCTGGGCGGCTCCGCTGGGGAGGCGGGGCCAGGTTGCGGACGGCCGTTCGCCGCGGCGATGGCTTGCCGACGACTCGGCCCATCATCGCGACCTCGCCTCGCAGGCCGCTCAGTGCCTGGCCCCTGGGGCAGGCGGCGGGATGGGGCAAATGCCCTGGGGGTGTGTCTCGGCCACGGCACCAGCCACGGCGAGGCAGCCAGCTTGGCCAACGGGCTTGCCCGGCTGGGATCCAGTGCGAATCCCAACTTCTGCACACCAGCCTCTGAGCACCTACTGCCAACAAAAAAGGGCCCCCGCCTGGCGGGAGCCCCTGCTGCGGCTGCTGGAGGGACCTGTCTGGCAACCAACCAGGTCCAGACCTCGGCCTCAGCCCTGGGACTTGCGGGTGTCTTTGCGCGGGGCTACGGCTTCTGGGCTGTTGCCGCCACCGGTGACGACGACTTTGCTGATCTTGCCTCCCATGGCATGGACAAGACGCATCGTCTCATTCATGCGGCTGAAAGGTACATTCATGACCATATCCGCTGTGCGCGAAAAGTCGTTGTTGTTGACACCGGTGACGATGAACGAAACCTGGCGGTCGCTATTGACGCCTGTGCCTCGGGAGCCTGCGGAAACCTTCATGGTGATCAGAGGAGAAGTGAATGGCGGCGATTGAGCCGATCAGTCGCTCAGTTGACCGGCGTGATGCTGGCGATGCGTCCGCCTTCGCGGTGGATCTGCTGCTGATACTCAAGCAGCTTGTTGAAGGGGATGAAACGCACGCGGTTGCTGCGCTTGTGCAGGCGATAGTTGTTGAAGCCAGTGATCTCAACCCTGTAGGTGCGGCCTTCTTCGCCAGCGCCCACGCCTTGGCGGGTCACGCCATCGCTGGTGACCTTGCGGAAGACATTGCCCTTGGCATTGGGGCTGACCACAGGCAGCGGCGACTCGCTGTGTACAGCCGGATTGAGGCGCGACTGATTTTTAAGAATGTCGCCACGCACGGAGGCACCCGCTGCGCCGCGGGTCAGCTGCAGGATGTATGAAAACTGCAGGCCCTGCTGGCCCACGGAGTAATCCCAGCCGTGGATGTAAGGAACGGTTTCTTCGCCGAAGCGTTCTTGGTATTCGGCGCTATCGATATAAGAATCGATTTCGGCGTCGTAGCCCTTCTCCTGCAGGATCGTGAAGTGGTGCAGCATCTCGGCTTTGTTCTGGGGAGCCCGGCCGAGGAGATGCTTGAAAT
The DNA here is from genome assembly GCA_903935205.1 of uncultured cyanobacterium. Taxonomy (GTDB): domain Bacteria; phylum Cyanobacteriota; class Cyanobacteriia; order PCC-6307; family Cyanobiaceae; genus Cyanobium. The sequence goes on from CAIZQU010000134.1 coordinate 1,563, forward strand.
TAAGCTCAATGAAGCGGTAGGGGTTGGTGCTCTCAAAGAACTTCGACTTATACAGGGCGCTTTTGGCGATCTGTCGCACCAGCTCGCGCACGCTCAGGTAGCCGCGCTTGAACAGCGACTCGGGACCCTGCAGCCGCTCTGAGCTGAGCACGTACTGGTTGCCGAGAACCTGCCTGTAGACGGCACGGATCAGAACTTCCTTGTCGTTTTCAGTGGCGTTGCTCCAGTTTTCCCGGTTGCGGTTGAGGGAGTAGCGCTCGATGCCCAGATAGGCAGCGTTGACGAGAGTCATGGGCGAGGGGCCTGGTGGGGAGGCGGAGATGGAATGCAGGCAGCCGGAAGGCCCCGATGCGAGCCCTGCGGACTGGGCAGCCTGGGGGAACACCGGCCAATGATCCAGACATCCCTCGACAACCGGAGCTGTGATGGCACGTCGTTCAGCGGACGGAAGGAACGGCGCTGAGGGCGGGCTCGATGCTGGCTCGATGGTCGGTGAAAGGGCGTTGGATCCGGCTCCAGCGCTGGCTGCAGCCGGATCCTATGGGGTTGACAGGGGATCGTGACGAGCCTTCCAGAATCGTTACAACGGCTGTTCCGGCTCGTCGCAGCGGTCGCGTGGATCCTCTGGCGGCAGCTCCTGGCGCCGATACCATCCGGCCACGCGCTGCTCGCCCGCCATGGCCCCCGCCCCCGAGCAATCCCCTGGGCCGGGGAGCCCGCTCAGCGGTGGCACCGCCGCCAGGCTGGCGGCCCAACTGCAGACCTTGGCCCAGTTGGGTGAAACCCTCACCTATCGCCTGCTCGAACTTGAGGAAAGGCTGGCCGAGCAGCAGCAGCGACTGGCTCCCCTGTTCATCGAGTGCCAAACCCCAGACGGTCAGGTTCCGGGGGGAGCCGCTGCGGGGCTTGGCGGGCGGATGGCTGACACCGAGCAGCGCCTCGGACGGATCGAGGCGCTGCTGGCTGGATTGGATCCCGGATCCCCAGCCCCTCGCTTCCAGGATCTGCCGGGCCCGCCGTCCGCAACGGGGCGGTTCGCCCATGGCCCGGAGCCTGGCGACGATCCCGGCGATCTCGAAGGGGTGCAGCCCTCCCCAGACGAACGATCCGCCTGAGGGGCACGCGCCGGTTCAGCCGGCGGCGCGCGTGCTCAGCATCACGGCAGCCACATACACCAGCAGGGCCGTCAGGCCGAAGCCCCCGGCGGTCACCAGTCCCTGCCAGATCTTGCGGGCCAGGGGAGAGGGGGCATCGGCCAACCACTGGGGCCGAGGCAGACCCTGGTTGACGCCGCTCGGGCTCCAGGCGGTGCCACGGCCTGCGGGGGCCCGCAGGTTGATGCTCTCCCGCCAGTAGGCGTCGTAGCGGGGGGCCTGCTGATTGAACGGCAGATCCCCCAGACGGCGGCCGGGCAGCACCCGCGAGCGCTGATATGGAACGGTGTCGTCTCCGAAGGCTTCCCGGTATTCGGCGGAATCGATCAGGTGATCGGCCAGGCCGGCGACGCCCCGCTGGGCGATCAGGATCGAGAGGGCAATCCGTTCCTTCTGGCCGTGAACCGGACGGCCGAGGACGCGGCCGACGATCTGATCGACCATGCGGTAGTTGCTGTTGCAGCGGTAGAAGTCGTCGCGGAATTTGTTGGAGTAGAGCAGCCCGCGCACGAATTCGCGCATGCTGATCTGGCCGTTGCGCAACCTCGACTCCAGGATCGGATCACGATCGACCTTGAAGGCATGGAAGAAGATCTGACGGTAGGCCTGCTCGATCTGTTCGTCGAGGTTGGCAGCACTGACCTTGCCGCTCAGGGGGGCGCGACGGGGGGTTTCGTCGGTACCGATGCCAAAGCTGCGCACCCGGGCGTTGGTGCTCAGTGGGGGCGTGGCAAGCAGGGGCAGGCTCATGAAGCTGGGAGTGAAACCCGGGAAACTTAAGGGTGTTTGCTGGTTTTCACGCTTCCGGGTCCAGAAGCTCAAAGCTCCTTCATGCTTTCTCCTCGCTGGCGGGCTGCCGTGGCATGGCGCCATCGGCCTGCTTGCTCTCAGCCCTGAAAGGCCTCCAGCCAGCTGGCTGGAATCTCCTCGCTGTAGTCGTGGGTCTGGCTGAACTCGAAACATCCCGCCAGGGCACCCCAGAGCTGCTCGTGGGTTTCAGGGTCATGGCCGCGATCGATCGTCTCCATCCGACCGGGTCTGAGGCTGAAACTGCTCACCAGGTAGGCCGTGCGTCCTTTTCGCTCCACGAGGCAGCGGCAGCCAGGTTCCACCTCTCCCACGAACCCATCACCCTGCTCCCGCACCAGGTAGGTGCAACCCTCCAGGGGCAGCAGGTCGTCGGCGCTGATGGCGGCCCGCTTGGCTTCGTCGTTGACAGCGCCCCAGAAGCGCTGTTCGTCCCGGAGGGCCTGGTTCTCGATCGCCAGACCGCCATCCCTGCATTCGGCCCGCAGCACCCGGATCCGGTACGGGGTGGCGGGGTCGATGGCGTAAGACTGCTCCAGCAACAGGGAGCCCGGCGCCAGCTGGGGCAGGGGTCTGAACGTCACCAGAATGTGGGCGAACAGGGGCGGATTGTCGAAGGCCTGCTGCTGATTGCTGAAGCCGGCGCTCAGCATCCGCACCAAGCGGGTGAGGGAGGGGCTCATGGATGGAAGCGTCAGGCCCCTGGCAAGTTACAGGCCGAGCAGGCGGATCCGAAATTCGCCGACCTGGCGTGCCATGGCGGGATCGGCGGCCGCGAAGGGATGGTCGCTCAGCTGCTCCAGCACCGTCTGCAGCAGGGCCTCCGCCTGATCCGGCGCTGCCGGCCCACCATCGCGCCGAAGGCGGCTCCAGGCTTCATCAAAGGCCTGGGCAAAGCTGTCGGCGTTGTTGAAGCTGCGATCGGAAGGGGGTTGCTGACGCATGGGGGCTGTGTTGCGGAAATCTGGTGATTTGCCAACCGCACCCTGGACCATCCCAGGTGCCAGGGGCAACGGCCCTCCGATGAATCTGGCCAGAGGGCTTGAACTGCCCATGTTCTCCGATGCCAGGACCCAGATTTGAACTGGGGACACGGCGATTTTCAGTCGCCTGCTCTACCAACTGAGCTATCCCGGCCCGTCGCCGTGGCGACCCAGCGATCTTAGAGCACCGCCTGCCGCGCCCCCTGGGGGGTACGGGCCAGGCATACCGCCCCCAGCACTCGCCAGCCCGCCTGTCGCAGGGCCCCAGCGGCGCTGCAGACGGTGGCGCCGGTGGTGAGGATGTCATCCACAATCAGTAGTGGCCGTCGGATCCGTTCCCCAGGCTCGGGGGGGCGTCGGCAGCGGAAGGCCCCGGCCTGGTTGGCGATCCGCAGGTCGCGGCCGAGGTGGTGCTGCCCGAGCACCGGTCGGGATCGTTCCAGCAGCGCCGCCCTCCGCAGCCCCCCGGGCCGTTCCAGGGCACCGCAGAGCAGGCCCGGCAATGGATTGGCCTGGCGCTTCCAGCTGGGAATCGGCACCAGCAGCGGCTGTCCCCAGCCCTCGCCGCTCCGGCGCAGGGTTTCGGCGAGGCCGCCGGCCAGGGCCCTCACCGGTTCGGGCCGCGGCCGGCGCCGCAGGTGGAGCAGCAGCTCCCGCAGGGAACCCGCATAAACGCCCGTGCTCCACCAGGGCAGCGGGTCATCGCCATGGAGCCCAGCCGCCGGCAGGCTCAGCCGTTCGCGGCAAGCGCCGCAGGGCGCATCACCGCCGGCGGCAGATCCTTGCAACGGTTCGCCGCAGAGGCCGCAGGGGCTGATCAGAAACCAGTGCAGGGGGAACATCGATCGAGGGGCGCTGCCCCCAGCATTCCCATGGACGGACGGACGGGGCTCAGCCGGCCGTTGCCGGGGGCTGAGGCAGGGCCCGCAGCATGGCCACCAGGGTGCGGTGGGCATCGTCGCTGTCCTGCAGCGAGTGGTCGAACGGCACCTCCACGGCCACCCCATCCACCTCCAGCCGCATCGCTTCCGGGCCCACGGCCAGCATCCTGGCGCTGCCGGCGGCCGTCAGCCCGCCGTAGTGGCGGGCATAGGCCAGCACCGCTTCGGCGTGGTCATCGTTCATGTGCTTGCAGATCCGATCGCTCACGGCGGGGGTGAGGGGGTCGGCGGCCATCGGCGGGGATTCCTGTGGCCCCGATTCTGGGGGGGCCGCCGCCGCTTGTCGCCCCCTGCGGTTCAGGCCGGGGCGAACCGCTGCCAGAGGAGCAGGCCGAGCCGCAGGGCGCTGAAGCCCACGTAGCCCGCCAGCACCACAAACAGCGCCAGCGCGGCGGCCTGACGCAGGCGCTCGGCCAGGGGGAGGACATGGTTTGGGGCGGGCAGGGATTCCCATCCTCGCTTCCCTTGCCGGCTGTGGCATCACCACCGCGGGGTGGCTGGCCCGCTGCCCGGCTTCAGCGGCGGGGTTCCCCGCCTGCCTTCACGGCCTGCCCTGCTCCCTCCAGGGCCACCAGCGCCAGCTGGGCCATGCCGCGGGCGGCGCTCAGCCGGGGGCGGTTGAGCACGGGCACCCCCAGCGCCCGTTCGCGCATCCGGCGCCACTGGGGGTTTTGGGCCCCACCCCCGAGGCTGATCACCCGTTGCAACGGTGCCATCCCCAGCGTCCGCAGCCGCTGCCAGCCGGCCACCTCCAGGGCGGTGAGACCCTCCAGCAGGGCCTGCAGGTAGAGCGCATCGCTCACCGGACGGGGCTCCAGCACCGGTTCGAGCTCGGGATCGTCGACGGGGAAACGCTCGCCCCTGGCGGGCAGAGGCCGCAGCCGCAGGCCTGTGGACTGCGTTGGATCGATCTGGCGGCTGAGGGCCGCGATCTGGCCGTCGTTGAAGAAGCGCCGCAGAATGCCGGCCCCAGCATTGGAGGCGCCGCCCACCAGCCAGCGTCCGGCCACCCGGTGGCAACTGATGCCCGGGCCCTGCAGGGGGGCCTCCACAAAACGCTTGAGCACCAGGGTGGTCCCCAGCACCGCCACGCCATCGCCCTCCGCCGGATCGGCGGCCAGAACGCCGGCATTGGCGTCGGTGCTGCCGCTCACCACCTGGCAGGTCGCCGGCAGATCGAGTTCGGCCGCGGCTGCGGCGCAGAGGCAGCCGAGCAGCCGGCCGCTCGGCTGAATGGTTGGCAGGGAGGCCGCCCAGCTCTGGCGGCCGATCGCACCGCTCCAGTCCTGGCGCTCCAGATCCCATCCGAGACGCAGATTGTTGCCTTCCTCGCCCCAGCGCCAGTCACCAAGCAGCCAGCCCATCAGCCAATCCGCCTGGTGCCGCAGCAGCCATGGGCCGCTCTCACCCTGCTCGGCCGCCGCCTGCAGCAGGCTGAGGGCCCGGGCCAGGCTGCCGCTGGCCCCTGCGGCCGGACCCGAACCGGCGATGGCGGTGGCGGATGCGGCAAAGGCAGGGCAGGCCTGGTGATAAGGCAGGGCCAGCCCCAACGGAGTTCGGGGCAGGTTGCCGTTCGGCCGGCAGAGCAGCAGGGTGCCGGAGGTGCCATCCACGGCGATCGCGGCGATCGAACGGCGCCAGGGCCCGGGGATGGCGCCGCAAAGATCGCCCAGCACAGCCCTCCATCCCTGGGGATCCTCGAAGCGGCTGGGGTAGGGCAGAGACGCTTCCCAGATCAGGCGAAAACCAGGGGCGGCGGTTCGGGCTCCGCCCTCCGGGCTGTCCCGGCTGACCAGGGCCAGGCGGGCACCGCTGCTGCCCAGGTCGAGGCCCAGGGCGACGGGGCTCGACCCGGGATCGGTTCCAGCCGAGATGACGGCCCTGGGGCCGCCGTGTTCGGCTGGATGGCGGTTCGGGGGGATCAGGTGGCGCTGGCCACCCGGGCAGCGGTGGCTTGTCGGAGGCTGTCGGCGACAGCGCCCACCTCCTCCCAGGGGAGTTGCAGGTCGGAGCGACCGAAGTGACCGTAGGCCGCCACATCCTGGTAGAAGCGGCCGCCGCGTTGGCTGGGCAGCTCGCGCAGGCCGAAGGTGGCGATGATCGCCCCGGGACGCAGGTCGAAATGCTCCTGCACCAGAGCCATCAGATCATCGTTGCTGAGTTTGCCGGTGCCAAAGGTTTCCACCAGGATGCTCACCGGCCGGGCCACGCCGATCGCGTAGCTCAGCTGCACCTCTGCCTTGCGGGCCAGGCCCGCAGCAACCAGGGCCTTGGCCACGTAGCGGGCGGCATAGGCGGCGGAGCGATCGACCTTGGTGGGATCCTTGCCGGAGAAGGCACCACCGCCATGGCGGGCATAGCCGCCGTAGGTGTCGACGATGATCTTGCGTCCGGTCAGGCCGGCATCCCCCTGGGGACCACCGACCACGAACTTGCCGGTGGGATTGACCAGGAAGCGTGTGCTGCTCTGGTCGGGTTTGAGGGGTAGGTCTGCGGTGGCGGGCAGCACCACATGGGTCCAGAGATCGGCCGTGATCCGCTCGCGAACGGCTTTTTCGTCGGTGATTCCCTCCACCTCGGCAGTGTGCTGGGTGGAGATCAACAGGGTGTCGATGGCTACGGGCTGATCGTCTTCGTAGACGACGCTCACCTGGGTTTTGCCGTCGGGCAGCAGATAGGACAGGGTGCCGTTGTGGCGCACTTCGGCCAGGCGCCGTGCCAGGCGGTGGGCCAGGCTGATCGGCAGGGGCATCAGCTCCGGGGTCTCGTCGCAGGCGTAGCCGAACATGATGCCCTGGTCGCCAGCCCCCACCAGATCGAGGGGATCGCCGGCATGGTCGTCGGCCTCGTTGACCCCCTGGGCGATATCGGGGGACTGTTGGTCGAGGGCCACGAGCACGGCGCAGCTGCGGGCATCGAAACCACCGGCCCTGGCGCCGCTGTAGCCGATCCCGTCGATCACGCCCCGCACCAGGCTCTGGAAGTCGACGCGGGCGTTGGTGGTGATCTCGCCGGTGATCAGGCAGAGACCGGTGTTGACGACGGTCTCGCAGGCCACTCGGCTGGAGGGATCCTGGGTGAGGACCGCATCGAGGACGGCGTCACTCACCTGGTCGCAGATTTTGTCTGGATGGCCTTCTGTGACCGATTCGGAGGTGAAGACGTAGCGACTCACTGTGCCGTTGTCATGTGGTCTTCAGACTTTATTCCTCTTCCTGCCGCGGCTCCGGTGTTGATGGACACGCGTCGGTTCGGATCCCAGGGCGCCGCGCTGAGCCAGCCAGCTGATCGCCACTGCCCTCCGGCCTGGGAGGGAGCGAGCCAGGCTGGCGTCCCTCACAGGGCAACCGCTTCGAGCTCATCCCAGTGCTCCAGGCAGACGCTGCCGGGATCGAGCCCGGGGGGGCGCCGCCAACCGGAGCGATATCCAAGGGCCACCTGAACCCCTGCGGTCTTGGCCATGCGCAGATCGCTGGCGGCATCACCGATCAGGGCGCAGGCGCTGGGGGGAATGCCCAGCAGCTCACACAGGGCAAGTACGGCGCCAGCACTGGGCTTGCGGGGGTGATCCTCGGCGCTCCAGATGGCGGCGAACCGATCGCTCAGGCCATGGTGCTGCAGAAACGAGCGGATGCCCCGGCGGTGGTCATTGCTGATCACGGCGCAGGTCAAACCCGCCTGAGCGAGACGGTCGAGCAGGGCGCTCAGGCCCGGGGTGGCTGACGGCACAGCGTCAACCCCGGGCTGGGCATCGCTGGCTTCGAAGGCGGCCTCGGCGATGGCGAGGGCATCGGGCCAGATGATTCCCACCTGGCAGAGGGCTGTGGCGGTGGCGATCAGGTTGTGGTCCCGGGCGGCGACGGCGGTAAGGCCTCCGGGATGGATCCCTTGGCCGTCCATGCCGTAGGCCCGTCGCAACAGGTCAATCAAATGCTGGCGTTGCCGATCTGCCAGGGCATGGTCGGGATCGGCGGGCCCGGGATCACCGCTTCCGTGGTCTGGCTGCCCCGGGTCTGGCCCTGGCTCTGCCGCGTATGAGCCGCAGGAGGTGGGGTGGATGCTGCCGCGGCGGGCGTCGAGCAGGGCCAGGCATTGCTCGATCCGGGAGCGGGCGAGGCCCAGCAGCATCGGTTCGCTGTGGCTCAGGGTGCCGTCCTTATCGAACAGAACCGCCCGGAAGGCCAGGGGGGAGCCCCAGGGCCCGCCCAAGGGCTCCCCCCGCAGCAGCAGCTGGGCCATGGTGTTGGAGATGCGGTGACATGGGCCGCGGTCGGGGGTGAGACCGCGGCGCGAAGGGGTGGCAGCGGATCAGTCGACGGTGACGCCCATGGGTTCACCCTCCTCGGCCTGTTCGAGCAGCATCTGCTTGTAGCGGGCGGCCATTTCCTCGGCCTTGTCGAACACTTTCTGGGGGTCGCTCAGCATGTCGCCCGGCTCGGGCTCAAGGGCCTTGGTGGAGAGGGAGATCCGGCCCCGCTCAGCGTCGAGGTCAATGATCATCACCTTCATCTGGTCGTTCACATTGAGCACCGTGTGGGGGGTCTCGATGTGCTCGTGGCTGATCTCGGAGATGTGCAGCAGACCGCTCACGCCACCGATGTCGATGAAGGCGCCATAGGGCTTGATGCCACGAACTGTGCCGAGGACGACCTCGCCCACTTCCAGGCGATTCATCTTGCGTTCCACCAGGGCGCGGCGATGGCTGAGCACCAGGCGGTTGCGCTCTTCGTCAACCTCCAGGAACTTCAGGGGCAGGAAGTCGGCCACCAGCTCTTCCTTGGCCTTGCGGGTGCTGATGTGACTGCCTGGGATGAAGCCCCGCAGCCCTTCGACCCGCACCAGGGCACCGCCGCGGTTGGTGGCAAACACCTCGCTGTAGATGGTCGCATCCTCTTTCTGCAGCTGCCGCACACGCTCCCAGGCCCGCTGGTACTCGATGCGACGGATGGAGAGGGTGAGCTGGCCGTCCTCGTTCTCCTCACTGAGGATGAAGAACTCGCGCACCTCGCCGGGTTCGAGCACGTCGGAAAGGTGCTCGACCCGGTTGATCGAGACCTCCTGCAGCGGCATGAAGGCGGCGGTCTTGGCACCGATGTCGATCATCGCCCCCTTGGATTCCAGGGCGAAGACCGTGCCGTTGACGACGTCTCCAGGTTTGAAGTTGTAGTCGTACTTGCTGAGCAGCGAGGCGAAGTCGTCGAGGGTGAAACCAACGCCTTCGCTGTCGCGACTGGACCCCCGGCTGCTGGATGCATCGGCGGCGGGAACCTCCTCCGGGATGTCCAGGTCAAGGTCGGCGGCGGTGCCGGCGGCGCCGACTGCCTCCAGATCCTGCAGATCGATCTCGGTGGGGGTGCTCGTGGGGGTCGCGGTCATGAAGCAGTGGCGGTCTGCCGGAGGCAGTGCGATGGGATCGGCCGCCGCTGCCCGCCAGCAGCCTGCGCCGATTCAGAAATCTACCAAGTCGAGGCCAGCCAGTCCGGGGTTGGTGGCTGGCTCAACTCACAGCCGCCAGCCGGCCCTGGCCCGCTTCACTGCCGGGGGGGGCGTTGCCCAGTCCCTCCAGGGTGGCCACGAAGTCGCTGACGCTGCGGAACTGTCGGTAGACGGAGGCGAAACGGACGTAGGCCACTTCGCTCATGCCGCGCAGCTCGTCGAGAACCAGCTCGCCGATCTCGTTGCTGCTCACCTCGCGGCCGCTGCGCTGCTGCAGCACCAACTCAATCTCATCGACCACCTGTTCCAGCCGGGATGGATCGAGACCGGTCTTCTCGCAGGCCGTGAGCAGGCCATGGAGCAGCTTGCCCCGGTTGAAGGTTTCGCGGCAGCCGTTCCGCTTGACCACGCAGATCGGCACGGTCTCGACCCGTTCGTAGGTGGTGAAGCGGAAATCACAGTTCAGGCACTCCCGACGCCGGCGCACACTCCTGCCGCCATCAGCCGCGCGGGATTCAAGAACGCGGCTGTCGGTGTGCTGGCAGGAAGGGCATTGCATGCCCGGGAATGCGGAATTTGCAGCCAAGTGTAGACATCGAGCCGTGGCCTGCATAGAGCCCTGCTCCAGGCGTCTGCGATGGCGGCCGTCGGACCCGCTGCTGCGGGCTCTGGCCTGGCCTGTCGGCCGGGCTCGATTCAGCAGAAAAAAGCCCCCGCCGGGGGGCGGGGGCTGGGGCTGTCTGGCGGCGCTGGAGCTCACTTGCCGATCTTCGGGGGATCGCGGAAGGCGATCGCGAAGAAAAGAGTGGAGATGGCCAGGGCCAGGATCAGGATGTAAGCGAAGCTCTCCATGGGAGGTTCTCGGTAAGGGAGGGCGGGATCCGAAGTCAGCCGAAACGTCAGCTGAGGGTGCTGCCGGCCGGGGGCACGTAGCCCTCGGGGAGGCGGCGGGTGCTGCGGTCGCCCAGCTTCTGGAACAGACCGAACTCAACCTGTTCGCCCAGGTCGGGGTCGATGCCGGCGAACACATCGCGGTACAGGGTGCGAGCACCGTGCCAGATGTGGCCGAAGAAGAAGAGCAGAGCAAAGGTGGCATGACCGAAGGTGAACCAGCCGCGCGGTGAGCTGCGGAAGGTGCCATCGGAATGGTAGGTCTCGCGATCGAACTCGAAGGCTTCGCCAAGCTGGGCTTTGCGGGCCAGGCGCTTGACATCGGCGGGATCAGTGAAGCTCTTGCCGTTGAGGGCACCGCCATAGACGGTGGCGGTGACTCCCTGCTGCTCGAAGGAGTACTTGGCTTCGGCGCGTCGGAAGGGAATATCCGCGCGGACGATGCCATTCTGGTCCTGAAGGACCACAGGGAAGTTCTCGAAGAAGTTGGGCAGACGCCGGACCTCAAGCTCGCGGCCGTCCTTGTCGGTGAAGGAGATGTGGCCGATCCAGCCCGTCGGCAGGCCGTCCCCGTTGACCATTGGACCCACTCGGAACAGACCGCCCTTGGCGGGGCTGTTGCCGACATAGTCGTAGAAGGCCAGCTTCTCAGGGATCGAAGCCCAGGCTTGCTCCTTGGTGGCCCCGTTGTCGAGGGCGGTCTGAACGCGACGGTTGATCTCGGTTTTGAAGTAGCTCTGGTCCCACTGATAGCGGGTGGGGCCAAACAATTCGATCGGGGTCGCAGCAGCTCCGTACCACATGGTCCCAGCCACGACGAAAGCGGCGAAGAACACAGCGGCGATGGCGCTGGCCAGAACGGTTTCGATATTGCCCATGCGCAGGGCCTTGTAAAGGCGCTCCGGCGGACGGGTGGTGATGTGGAAAATGCCGGCGATGATGCCGACAATTCCGGCGGCGATGTGGTGGGCCACGATGCCGCCCGGGTTGAAGGGATTGAATCCTTCCGGGCCCCAGGAGGGCTGGACCTTCTCAAGATGGCCTGTCAGGCCGTAGGGATCTGATACCCACATGCCGGGGCCGAACACACCGGTGAGGTGGAAGGCTCCGAAACCGAAGCAGCCGAGGCCAGCCAGGAGCAGGTGGATGCCGAAGATCTTCGGCAGGTCGAGGGCCGGTTCGCCGGTGCGGGGGTCCTGCCAGATCTCCAGATCCCAGTAGGTCCAGTGCCAGATCGCGGCGAGGAAGAGGAGGCCGCTGAAGATGATGTGGGCGGCGGCCACGCCCTCGAAGCTCCAGAAACCGGGATCGACGCCGGTTTCACCGGTGATGCTCCAGCCACTCCAGCTGCCGGTCACGCCGAGGCGGGCCATGAACGGCATGACGAACATGCCCTGGCGCCACATCGGGTTGAGGACGGGGTCGGAGGGGTCGAAGATGGCGAGCTCGTACAGAGCCATGGAACCGGCCCAGCCGGCAACCAGGGCGGTGTGCATGAGGTGCACGGCGAGCAGTCGGCCCGGGTCGTTGATGACGACCGTGTGCACCCTGTACCAGGGCAATCCCATGGGGAGTCAGGTCTGGGTGTGGTGGCGATGGTAAGCGCTGCCCCAGGACCGACGAGGCCGCTGGTTACGGACCGCAACTGCGCGGTTCACAATGGAACCCCATCGCCGCCGTCGCCATGCCCGTGATCCGCTTCCTGCGCGAGGGTCGCGATGTGGAGTGCTACCCCGGCGAAAACCTGCGCGAGGTCGCCCTGAGGGAGGGAGTAGAGCTCTACGGCCTCAAGGGCAAGCTTGGCAACTGTGGCGGCTGCGGCCAGTGCATCACCTGCTTTGTCGATGTGGTGCCCTCCAGCCCCGTCGCCGCCCTCAGCCCCCGCACCGCCGTGGAGGAGCGCAAGCTGCGCGGCCGTCCCCAGAGCTGGCGCCTGGCCTGTCAGGCCCTGGTGGAGTCGTCGGTGCTGGTGGTGACCCGCCCCCAGGTGGGCCTTCAGGACAGGGAAGCGCTGGTGGAGAAAGCCCTCGGTCGCCCGCTGCCGCCGGGGCCGACCGCCTGGCCCACCCCCCCCGAGCCCGAAACCCCCGATGCCGCCGAGGAGTTGGATGGCGCGTCGGCCGTGGCGGCCACTGCAGAGGAGGTCCCAGCGGAGGACATGGCTGAGGCTGAGCCGACCGCAACGAGCGGTGAAGTTGGGGCCGATGGCCCCGAGCGGCGGTGATACCGTCCCATCGGCCCCTTTGATGATCGGACCCGACGCCGCCATGGAAACCAACGATCTCGGCTTCGTTGCCAGCCTGCTCTTCGTTCTGGTTCCGGCTGTGTTTCTGATCGTTCTTTACATCCAGACCAGCAGCCGCCAGGGAGGCTGATTCACGGCTGCCCCCTCCCGTCCCCGCCGTGCGTTTCGCACCGCGGGGACGGTTCAGCCCAGGACCTGTCTCCCCCCCCATGCCCCCCGGTGATGCCGGGGGGCATCTTTCATGGGCGCTCCGGCTCCCGCACCAGCAGCACCGGTGCCGGGGCGTGCACCCGGATGTAGTCGCTGACCGAACTGCCGAGCAGCCTGTCGAGATCGACAAGCCCCTTGGCCACCAGGGGGCGGCGGTCCTGGGAGGCGATCACCACCAGATCGGCCCGCGCCTCCTCGGCTGCCGCACAGACGGCCCGACCGATGTCGCCGGTGCGGTGGATGGGCTCCATGGTGACGCCGTAGCCCCGGGCTCGCTGCACGGCCTTGGCCAGCACCTCATCGGCCGGACCACGGCCTCCCCGGGATGGGGTGGGGTCCTGGCGGCTCACATGCACACCGATCAGACTGCCGCCTGGAATGCCCGCCACCAGCTCGCAGGCCAGGCGGATGGCGTCATCACCGACGCCGGTGCCATCCACGGTGACCATCACCCGGTTGATCGCCCGGATGTAGAGGTCATCGCGCACCAGCAGCATCGGCCTGGTGGAAAGCTGGAAGACGTACTGGCTGGCACTGTTGGCCAGGATCGACTGCAGCCGACCCAGGCCGCGTGAACCCATCACGATCAGGTCGGCATCGAGCTCGTCGGCCACCCGCAGCACGGTCTGCTTGGTGTCGCCCTCGCGAACGATCGTGTTGACCTGGTCTGGTTCCAGCCCCATGCGCCCGATGGCCACGGCAACCAGCCCCTCCACCTTGTCGCGGTGGGAGCGGAGATCATCGGCGCCCTGCTCGTTCATCACGTGCAGCAGGTTGACGCGCGCCTGACGGCAGGGAGGGATGTCGCGCAGCGTGCGCACCATCTCCTCCACATGGCCGTTGCCGGAATCGGCGATGAGAAGGTTGCGGAACACGGTCGAAAGGGCAGGCTGGGCCAGCCTATGGCTGATTCTGGATCCCTTCGGCGACCGCCCATAGAGCTTGATGAACGCCCCTCACACCGGCTCCGCCCCCCAGTGCGCCGGCCTTGAACCGCCTCCCTGGCGCCTCTGGCGGCGCGTGCTGCCCCAGCACACCGACCATGCCGGCGTCGTCTGGCACGGGGCCTATGTGGCCTGGCTCGAAGAGGCTCGGGTCGAGGCCCTGGCTGCGGTCGGCCTGGCCTACAGCGACCTCTCGGCCCGTGGGCTGGAGCTGCCGGTGGTGGCGCTGTCGATCGCCTACCGCCTGGCCCTCCTCCACGGCGACCGGGTGGAGATCCGCAGCTGGAGCGAGCCGCGCCTCGGCCTCAAGCTGCCCTGGCGCAGCCAGCTGTTCGATGGCTCTGGGCGGTTGGCGGCCGAGGCCCGGGTGGAGCTGGTGGCTGTGGCGATGGGCGACGGGCCGGAGCGGCGGCGGCTGCTGCGACGGCTGCCGGAGGACCTGGAGGAGGCGCTGGGGCGCCTGGGTGCCGGTCCGCTCGCCTGAGCCCAGGGCTGCGGGCCGATCGGGGAGCTGGAGCCGGTGGCTCTGCCCGTTGCGCGGGGGAGGCCATGGGATGGGCTTTCGCCGGCGGGCACGCCCCGGGCGGACTGGGCCGGGGAATGGAAGGCGCCGGGGCGCGACGATTCGCTGTGATACGTTTGTACTGGTTTTGAGGGGTGGCTCCTGGCATGGGCGATGGCGCGGGTCCTGGCATCGGCGCTGGCCTTGGCGCTGGCATCGGCGCTGGATGGTTCGGCGGCCTTCTCGGAAGTGGATCCCGGGCCTTGCCGGGCAGCGCGCCTGGATCCGGGGCCTCGTGGGGGGGGCGACCGGTCTCCCCTCGCTTTCTCGTCATCGGCATCCATGGCGCCCCCCGTTGTTCGCCGGTGGATGGCGTGGATGGCGTTGGCCCCGGAATCCGCCGGCAGAGCCGCTGCGCCAGCCAGCCTCCAGCGTGCCCTTGCTCCCTCAGCCGCCGTCGAGGCCAGCGCACTTCTCGCCGCCCCAACGGTGTCGCTTCGGGGCTGGCCCTCGCCCGGGGCTGTCACTCCCCCTCAGCCCTGGCCCCGGCTCTGCCGCCCGCCGGTTCCACCCTCCCCGTGATCCGCCGCCATGGGTGACCTCGTTCAGGGATGCTTCCCGTCCCAGGCCATTCCTTCCCCCGCAGCTCCGGCATGGCCCGTCGCCTTCCGTACCCCTTGGAGCCGGGAGCAGCGATTGTGGTGGTTGCTCTGGAGCCGCTGTGCCGGTGTGGGCTGGGTTCGGTTGCGGACCCTCGCCCAGGCCAGTGGCGATCTGGCCAGCGCCTGGCAATGGCCGCCTGAGGCCTTTGCCGCCCTCCCCGGTTGGCACGCCGGTCTGCTGCCGGCGCTGGAGGCATTCCGGCGGCACTGGGGCGCTGCTCCCCTCACCAGGTTGGGACGGGAGCCATCGGCCGACCGCCGGGTGCTGGTGCCCGGTGATCCCTGCTGGCCCCAGGGACTGGCGGACCACCAAGGGGTGCGTCCCCCTCTGGCGTTGTGGTGGCGCGGCCGCGGCAGCCTATGGCCCGCCCTCGCCCGCGGCCGGGCCGTGGCGGTGGTCGGCACCCGCCGCCCCTCACCCCATGGCCTGGCCATGGCGCGCTCCCTCGGTCTGGCCCTGGCCCGGGCCGGTTGGCCGGTGGTCAGCGGTCTGGCGGAGGGCATCGATGGGGCGGCCCATGCCGGCTGCCTGAGCGGCGGGGGCCTGCCGGTCGCCGTGCTCGGCACCCCACTGGAACGGGTTTACCCCAGGCACCATGCGGCCCTTCAGGCCGAAGTCGGCCGCCGCGGCCTGTTGATCAGCGAGCAGCCCCCGGGCGGTGCGGTTCGGGCGGGCCACTTCGCCCAGCGCAACCGTCTGCTGGTGGCCCTGGCGGCTGCGGTGGTGGTGGTCGAATGTCCTCCCGGCAGCGGCGCCTTGCATTCGGCCTCCCATGCTTGGGACCGGGGGTTACCCCTCTGGGTGGTCCCCGCCGACGCCGGTCGGGCCTCGGCCCTCGGTAGCAATCGCCTTCTCGGCATGGGCGCCACGCCGCTGCTGGCCCCGGAGGACCTGCTCAGCTCCCTGGGCCCGGGGCCCCTTCGGGCGGCTGGAGCGGGGGGAGCTGAGGGGGTGGGCCCGGCCCCGGCGGCGGGCCTGGCTCCGAGGCAGCAGAGGTTGTTGCGGGCTCTCGGGGGTGGCGCCGGCCTGGAGGAGCTCAGTCTGGCCCTGGGGGAAGCGCCCGCCCCCCTGGCCGCTGCCTTGCTGGAGCTGGAGCTCGCCGGACTGGTGCGAGCCGAGCCTGGCCTGCGCTGGCATCCCTGTCGTGGCCCTTTCTAGGCTGGCGCCATGGTGTCCTGTCCATCCCCGGCTTCCGCTTCGGCCTCTAGTGCAGGCTCCGGCTGCGTCACGGGCTCCTGTTCCGGCATGGGTTCCCAACCCTCAGCGGTCACAGTGGCCGCTGGCGAGTTGCTCGCCTGGCGCCGTCGTCTTCTGGCGGCGGGGGATGGTGGCCCAGAGCTCGACTGGCTGTTGGAGTTTGCCGGTGGCCTCGGCCGCGAGGGGCGCCTCCAGCTTCAGCTCCAGCCGCGGCAACCGGTGCAGCTGCGGGCATCCCTGGCCGCCCTGGAGCAGCTCTGGTGGCGTCACCGACGCGCTGCCGAGCCGCTTCAATACCTCGCGGGATGCTGCCCCTGGCGCGATCTCGACCTGGCGGTCGCCCCGGGGGTGCTAATCCCCCGCCAGGAAACCGAGTTGCTGGTGGATCTGGCCTTGCAGCGGTTGCCTGCGGTTCCTGAGGCCGACCTGCACTGGGCCGACCTGGGAACCGGATCCGGCTGTCTGGCAGTCGCCCTGGCCCGTGCCCTGCCTGCGGCCCGGGGGTTCGCGGTCGATCTGAGCCAGGTCGCCCTCACCCTGACCGCAGCCAACCTGGAACGCTGGGGTACTCCACCGGGAGAGCGCCTCAGCTTGCTTCACTCCGACTGGTGGTCGGCCCTCGAACCCTGGTGGGGTCACCTTCATCTGGTGGTGAGCAATCCCCCCTACATCCCCACGCCCCTGCTCAGGGCCCTTGATCCGGTGGTGCGGGACCACGAACCCACCCTCGCCCTCGATGGAGGCTCCGATGGTCTGGCCGCCATCCGCGCCATCGTGGCCTGCGCCCCCAGGGCCCTGGCCCCCGGCGGTGTGCTGCTGCTGGAGCATCACCACGATCACAGCCAGGCCGTCCTCGCCCTCCTCGCCGCCGCAGGCCTGGAGCGGGGACGGGCCCATCAGGATCTCGATGGGGTCTGGCGCTTTGCCAGCGCTGTGCGGAGCTCGAACTGATGGGCCAGGTCTGTTCCGCCGCCGAGCTGAATCGTCGGCTGGCCGCCGGTGAGCCGGCCCTGTTCCCCACCGACACCCTGCCGGCCCTGGCGGCAAGCCCTGCTGCCGCCGACTGTCTCTGGCGGCTGAAACTCCGTCCCGCCGACAAGCCCCTGATCCTGATGGGCGCCGACCTCGATCAGCTGCTCGCCTGGTTGGCTGTTCCCTGGGAGGGCCCCTGGCTGGATCAGGCCAGGCACTGCTGGCCCGGCCCCACCACCCTGGTTCTGCCGATTCCTGGGCCCACCACCGAGGCGCTGCATCCCGGCGGTACCAGCCTGGGCCTGCGGGTGCCCGCCTCTCCTGAGGCGGTGGAGCTGCTGCGGCTCACCGGTCCCCTCGCCACCACCAGTGCCAATCGCTCCGGTGAACCCGCCGCCCGCGATGCGGCAGAGGCCGCCGCCCTCTTCCCAGACCTTTCCCTGCTCGGCCCCCTGCCGTGGCCCCGTGGCAGTGGTCAGGCCAGCGCGGTTCTGGCCTGGGCGGCCAACACCTGTGCGGATGGTGCATCGGCCTGGCGGGTTCTTCGCGCCGGAGCCACCGGGATGGATGCAGCGGCCGATCCCGTTTCAGAGCCAGGGGCTGGCTGCCCGTCGGCGCAGGGGCTCTGATGCTGGCCGCCCTGCTCCTGGTGATGGTGACCCTGGCGCTCAGCCATTGGCTGCTGGGTCCCCTGGTGCTGCTGTTCACACCATTGCTTCAGTTGTCCTGGCTTGGCTGGGCTGCCCTGGCCCTGGGGCTGTGGTTGCTGGCAGGAGGCTCCCCTGGAGCCGGCGCCGACGATCGCGATCGATCCAGGGGCTCCTAATGCACTCACTCAGCCAGTTCCCGACTCGGCCCTGATCTCCTTCCAGTCGAGATCATCCACCGAGCCCAGCACCCTCTCGGAGCCCCCGGGCCAGCGGATCCGAATCAGATCCGGCCGGCCGGCTCGCATCCGCAGACCCTCGCCCACCGGAAAGCTCTGGCTGCCCTCCAGCAGTCCGAAATAGAGGCTGGAGCCATCCGTTGCCTCCACCTCCAGCCAGCTCGGTTCGAGGCTCTCGACCCTCACGCTGCCACCCTTGAGCGCAACATCGCTCCGTTGGGCCGCCCCATCCGGCCCCTTGGCCTTGCCCCTCCCCTGCCCTGAGGGCCCCATCGAGGGAGGGGGATCCGCCTGTTCTGCCGAGCTTGCCGGGCTGGTTTTGGAGATCGCTGTGCCCCGCTCGGGCAGAGCCTGCAGCCCAACCATCGCCCCCGCCAGGGCGAGGGCCACCGCTGTGGGCAGCAGCCATGGCCGGTTCCCCAGACCCCGCCGCTGCCGGCCGGCTGCGTCCCGCTCCTCTGGCTCTGGGGGGACCCTGGACAGCCGAGGCGAAGGGTCCACCTGGCGCCCGGGGACCAGGGGCCGCTGGATCGGCCGGGAGGGGATGGCGGTCTGCGCTTCGCTGGCCGCCGCCAGGGGGGCATGGCCTGGATGGCCCTGGCCGCTGGCGGCTGGCGCCAGCGGCTCCCTGGTGGCGGGCTGGGTCTCGGCCGGTTTGGCATCGGCCTGGGGCAGGCTGCGCCGAATCTGCTCACGCAGGGCCGCCCCTTCGATCAGCAGCTCCTCATTGCGCTGCTGGAGCGGCCGCAGCCTGTCGCGGAAACGGCCCTCGAAGATGTTCGGCAGATCCTTCAGCAGCTCCTGGTAGCTGTCACGCCGCTCGCGGGCCGCTTGGAGTTCGCGCTGCAGGGCGTCGTGGTGGAGCCGATCGGGATCGGGCGATTCGGACATCGCGACGGCGGGGAACGCGGGCGGTGGCTTCAGGCTACGCAGCAGATCTGCGGCGCTGCCGTGCAGCGGTGGCGGCGGCCTGCCGCCCGGACGCCGGGGGTGCTGGCTGGCCTCTGACCTATCACCGATTGATGATTCCGGGACCCCACCAGCACAGGCCTGACCCGCCTATTGCCTGACCCGATCCATTCCGGAGCGGTGTCTTTGCTCGTGACCTGTCGGTCTGTGCGGTGGGGCAACCAACCGGGGAGTCAGGGCGGCTGGTTGAGGGGAACCCCAGCGAGCGGCAGGTCCGCCAGCGCGCGGCCCATGGGCCTGCTTGCTGGCCTGCGATCTCATGGTTGGGCGGCTCCCGGTGCTGTCGCCGGGGGCTTGGCCGTGCTGGCAGGGCTGGCCGGGCTGGCCGGTGCGGGCTCAAAACGCACGCTGCAGCGATAGCGAAATGACAGGCCCCTCAAGGCCACATCCCTGCAGCTGCTGGAGAGCTCGCGGGCTCCGGCCGGCACCTTCTCCCTGGCGTCCCGCAGGGCGCTGGCCTGGTCGAGGATCGATTCCGCCCAGACCTCCGCCGCTCCGGCGGGGCCTGGCCAGGCCCAAGGGGCCACCAGGCTGGACAGCAGCGCGGCCAGCGCCAGCACAGGCCGCTGTTGGTCGGGAAGGGATGGGGACATGCTGGGCCGGATGCTGGGGCGACGGCGGTTCCATCCCCGCCGGGATCCTCCATCCTGAAGGGGACCTTCCCCCCCGTTTCCGCCCATGCTGGAGGCACCGCCAGCCTCGATTGCGGTGATCGGTGCCGGGGTGGCGGGCTGCGCCCTGGCGGCGCGCCTGCGCCTAGGGGGGTTCAGGGGATCCCTGAGCCTCTGGGAGAGCGGTCGGGGGCCCGGGGGGCGCACCGCCACCCGTCGCTCCCGCCAGGATCCCGGACTTCGCTTCGACCATGGCGCGCCCCTGTTCAACATCGCGGCCGCCACGCCTTTGCCGCTGCTCGAGGATCTGCTCGCCGCCGGTGCGGTGGAGCCCTGGCAGCCCCAGCGCGCCCTGCTCACAGCCCAGGGCACGCTCCACCGCGAGGATCCGGCCGATCCCTTCGGCCAGGGGGAGCTGTTCCGGGGGCGAGGGGGGATGGAGCAGCTCTGCCGCGGCCTGCTGGAGCTGGCGGAGGGGGGGATTGGCCAGCACTACGGGCTGATGGTGCGCGATCTGGCCGTTTCGGATCAGGGGCTCTGGCGCCTCCTCGATCGCCAGGGTGAGGTGCTCGCCGAAGCCGATTGGCTGGTGCTGGCCAGCACCCTGCTGGCCCATCCCCGCAGCCGCCTGCTGATGGGCTGGGACACGGTGCCCCTGAAGGGGGTGGCCCGTTCCCTGGCCGATCCCGACCTTGATCACGCCCTGGCGGCTCTGGCCTCAATCCGGAGTGAGGCCCGCAGCAATCTGTTGCTGGTGGCTGAGGGTGAGGCCGCCCGGGCCTGGCTGGCCTGCCCTTTTCGCTTGCTGCGCCTGGATCCAGGAGCCGAGCAGCGCTGGCGGCTGTCCCGTCTGGCGATCCAGCCCCTCGATGATGGCCGGGTGGCGGTGGTGGCCCACTCCAGTGCGGTGTTCGCCGCCGAGCATCTGAGCGTCTATGGCTCCCGCTCCTCGATCGCCAGCCAGCTGAACCAGAGTCCTTCCCTGGAGCGGGAGGCCGCCGTGATCGAGGCCCTCAGCGAGGCCGTGGCGGCAGCCCTGGCGCCCTGGCTGGAGCGTGGGGCCGTGTTCGGGGCCCGGCGGGAACTGATGCGCTGGGGGGCCGCCGTTCCGCTCAGGCCAGGCCTGCCCGCTGCCCTCAGCCTCTGCCGTCAGAGCCGGGTGGGATTCTGCGGCGACTACGTGGAGGGAGAGGGATTTGGCCGGGTGGAGGGGGCCCTGCGCAGTGGTGTCCAACTGGCGGATGCCCTGCTCGGTGCGCTGGCCACCCCGAACCCTGGGCCTGGCCTCCCCCTGTCAGGCCGCTCTGGATAGCAGGGGACAGGGGGCCGGAAGACCAGAGGCCCGAGGACCAGAGGCCCGCAGCGCTAGAACCCGGGGTTGGCGCCATGGCGATGCGCCCCCTCAGGGGGCCTGGCGATGGACCCCCTCAGGGGGCCTGGCGATGGACCCCCCAGGGGGCCTGGCGATGCCACCCCTGCGCTGGTGCAGCGGCCATGGGGCTCGGGCCGGGGCTCAATGGCCCGGATCGCGCATGCGCCCCAGGAAGGCCGCCTCCTGCTCGGGGCTGGCCAGATGGCCGTCCTCGACGATCACGATCCGGTCGGCCACATCAAGGATGCGGTTGTCGTGGGTCACCATGATGATCGTGGTCTGCTCCTCGCGGGCCAGACGCTGCATCAGCTCGACCACGGTGCGGCCGGAATCCTTGTCCAGGGCTGCGGTGGGTTCATCCCCCAGCAGGATCCGCGGCCGGGCCACCAGGGCGCGGGCGATCGCCACCCGCTGGCGCTGGCCGCCCGAAAGGTTGGCGGGCATGGCGTCGCCCCGATCCCCCAGCCCCACCTGATCCAGCATCGCGGTGGCCAGGGCATCCATGTCCTGCCCGTAGTAGCGGGGGTGCAGCTCCAGGGCGAGGCGCACATTGCGGCGGGCATTGAGGAACATCATCAGGTTGTGGGCCTGGAAGATGAAGCCCACGTTCAGGCGCAGCTGGGCCAGCTGCTCCCGGCTGGCGCCATGCAGCTCCTGGCCCAGGATGCGCAGGCTGCCGTCCTGGCAGGAGCGCAGGCCGCCGAGCATCGTCAGCAGGGTGGTCTTGCCCGAACCGGAGGGGCCGGTGCAGATCACGATCTGCCCGGGGTGGATGTCGAGGCTGATGTCCTTGAGGGCGTGCTTGCGCGCTTCCCCCTGGCCGAACCAGTGGTTGACGTGCCGCAGGGCGATCAGCGGCTCCCCGGCCGCGGCGGCAGGGCCGCAATCGGCGGTGCCGCCCGGGTTGGCGTTGGTGTTGGTCGGAGCCGGCGCTGCTGGCTCGCCGCCGCTGGCCAGCTGGGGGCTGGTGGGTTCAGAAGACATCGGCCGGATCGAGCTGCACGAGCTTGCGGGTGGCGAGGCTGCCGGAGCCCACGCACATCACGAAGGTGAGTGCCAGCACCAGCAGGGCGCGGTTGAGCGTCATCAGCACCGAGAGCTTGGTGACGCTGGCCAACAGGGCGTAGAGGCCGCAGGAGAACAGCAGGCCAGGGATGAAACCCACGAACGCCAGGATCGCCGATTGCTGAATCACGATGCCGATGACGAAAGGGTCGCGGTAGCCCATCGCCTTGAGCGTGGCGTATTGAGGCAGGGAGTTGCTGATGTCGCCGTAGAGAATCTGGTAGACGATGATGCTACCGACCACAAAACCGACCAACACTCCCAGCGAAAAGATGAAGCCCACGGAAGAGTTTCGCTTCCAGTAGTTCAGCTCCCGCTCCGCCAGCTCTTTCTTGCTGAGCACGATCACCTGATCACCGCCATGGATGTTGGCCATCGCTGCCTGTGCCGCTGCGGCGGAAGCGCCGGGTTTGAGGCGGATCAGGCCGAGCTGTAATTGATTGGCTTCGATGCCTGGGAAAAGGTTCAGAAATGTGGATTCAGAGGTGATCAGATTGGCTTCCGCCGCAAAGGTGGCGCCCAGGCTGAAGGTGTCGATGATGCGGATGCTCTTGCTGTTGACTTCCACGGCGAACGGCCGGCCCTTGCCAAGGTTGCTGAGGATGTCGCCGTATTGTTTCTTGGAGTTGCGATCAAACAGGGCATTGCCCAGCACCTGCAGCTGGCTGCGGTTGGCATCGATCTCGGCGAAGGCCAGCGATGGCTGGGCCAGATTGACGCCATAGACGTAGATATCAAACGCCTGCCGGCTGGCGGGCGTGATCCAGTTGGCCCGGCCGATCCGCAAGGGCGTGACCGCCTCCACCCCCGGCACCCCGAGAACCTGATAGAGGCGGTTGCGAGGAAAGTTCTGGAGGGCGCCGAGATTGCTGTATTTCGAGCTCACCATCACCAGGTCGGCCTGCAGCCGTTCGATCGGTTTCTTCTGGCTGGCATAGAGGCTGTCGATCAGGCCCAGCTGGAAGAACATCAGCAGATTCGAGAAGCTCACCCCGGCGATGCCGATCAGCAGCTTGCTGGGGTTGTTGCATAGCTGCAGCCAGGCGATCGGGGTGCGCTGCAGCAGTTTCTGGAAGGGTCGGCCCATCAGGGGGTCACCGCCCCAGGGGCGGCAGCAGGGGCCTGGCGGCTGGCCCCAGGGCCACCGCCAGCCGCTCCGTCGGGGCGGGCTGGCGCCGTTGCACCGGCCGGCAGGGGATCGAACACCACGTTGACCTGCAGATTGGAGGCCACATCGATGCGTCGCTGGCTCAGATCGCTGGGGCTGATCCGCAGTCGCACCTGGAAGACGCGCTGATCCTGATTCTCACCGGGTTCGCCAGCGAAGATCGACTGCCGCTGCACCTGCGGCAGCACCTGGTAAACGGTGGCGCGGGCGCTTCCCTCAAAGCCATCCGCCCGGATCGTCGCGCCCTGTCCGATCCGCACCGCCGTGATGTCGGTCTGGTAAACCTCGGCGGTGACCACCATCCGGCTGGTGTCGGCCATCTCGAGGATGCCACCGTCGCCCACCTTGTCGCCCGGTTGCACCACCACCTTGAGAATGCGGCCGTCCTGGGGCGCGAGCACGGTGGCGAAGGCCAGCTCCTGCTTGGCCCGGTCGCGGGAGGCGATCGCCTTGCGCAGCTCGCTTTCGGCCGCTGCCACATCCACTGGCCGCACCTCGCGGATCTGGGCGAGTTTCTGGCGCTCGCTCTCGATCTCCGAACTCAGGGAGGCGAGGGTGCCGGCCCGGGTCTCGATCGCCTCGGCGAGATTGGCTTCGGTGGTCTCGGCGCGGGTGCGGTAGCGATCACGCTCCAGCTGGGAGGCGCCGCCGCTGGCGAAGAGGGCGTCGTAGCGCTTGGCCTCGCTGCGGGCTTCCACCATGCTGGAGCGCTTGCTGTTGACCGTCTGGTCCTGGGATAGCCGTTCGCCGGCCAGGCGTCGCTCCAGGCTCTGCACCTTGTACACCTGGGCCTGGATCTCACCCTCCTTGGCCCCCGCCTTGACCTGCTCCAGCTTGCGACGGGCCAGGGTCACGTTCTCCTCCGCTTCGGCCAGGGCGGCCTCCAGGCTGGCCTTGCTGTTGAGCACCGCCAGGGGCTGACCCTTCTTCACCTGTTGCCCTTCGTCCACCAGGATCTCCTGCACCCGGTCGCCGCTGAGCGAGGTGGGCACCGAGACCTTGCGGATGCGGGTTTCGGGTTCGAGTCGTCCCAGGGCCGAGACGCTCCTGGGCCCCGGGGCGACGGTGGGTTCGGGGTCCTTGGGGCGGCAGGAGCCGAGCAGGATCGGCAGGGGCAGGGCGGCCAGCAGCAGGCTCAGGGCGAGGGGCACCATCCGCCCGCGCCCCGGAACAGCGGCGGCTTGGTCCCGGGGCCGGCGGCCATCGGCCGCGGCAGCGCCCTTCGGGCGGCTCGCGCCAGTGTGGCGGTGGCGGTGGCGGGGGGCCGCCTGCCCCTCCTGCCCGCCGCCCAGCCCCTCCATCGGCTGGCCGTTCCTCGGCTTGATGTTCACGCGGTGGGGATCAGGCACGCGGTGGGGATCAGGCCTCTCTCCAGGCTAAGGGGATGGAGCAGGCCCGCCCTGTCCTGTCCTGGTTGGCGGCGGAGCCAGGCGCCTGTGGTGCGTAGCCGCAGCGGCCCCAGGTCCAGGTGGCGATCCCGCCCTTGAGCGAAAAAGGGTCTGATGGGGGTTTTGGCGGTCTCGAGATTGTGGCCCTGTGCCATTGGGCAGAAGGATGGCGCCACAACAGATCTGGAGAGGAAGGTGCTGAGGTGTTCCTGATGCCCGGCATCTCAGGATGAATCCGTGATCGGCGTCCGATCGGGTCTGTTCCTGTTCGGGGCCTGCTCCGCCGACTTGTGTGCGGCCGGCTCCCAGGCCGGCTCCCGGGCTCCCGACCAGCCCCGATCCCCAGGCCTTGCCTGTGCGACGATCCTTGCTCTGCCTTCCGCAGCGACCCTGTGCAGGGCAAGGGCCTCAGCCGCGATGCCGCCTCCCCGCCCCGGCAGCATCTGGTGCTCGCCGGCGGCGGCCACAGCCATGCGCTGTTGTTGCGGCAATGGTTGATGCGTCCCCGGTTGCGGCCGGCCCAGACCCTGGTCACCCTGGTGAGCCGCTCCAGCACGGCCCTCTATTCGGGCACCCTGCCGGCCCTGGTGGCTGGGCTAGTGGAGCTGAAGGAGTGCAGCATCGATCTGCGCTCCCTCTGCGCCAGGGCGGGTGTGGGCTTCGTGCGGGCCGAGATCCAGGGCCTTGATCCCGAGGCCCGGCTGCTCCTTCTGGCGGAACGGCCTCCGCTGCGCTTCGAGCGGCTCAGCCTCGATGTGGGGGCGGTCACCGCGGCGGGAGCTGGGGCCGCCCAGGCGGTGAAGCCGCTGGAGCCCTTTCTGGCCTGGCTTTCAGCCCTCAAGCCCGGTGCTGTGCTGCGGATCCGCGGTGGTGGCGCCGCAGCTGTGGAGGTGGCCCTGGCGCTGCGCCGTCGGGGCATGGCGCCGCAGCTGCTGCTGCGTGGCGCCGCGCTGCGACTCGGATCGGCGGCGGCGAACCGGCTGGTGGAGCGACTGCTGGCCGAGGCGGCGATTCCCCTGGAGCGGCACTGCGCCCCGGAGGCCCCGGCGGATCTGGCCTGCACGGGCAGCCTGGCGCCGCCCTGGCTGGCGGCCGCCGGGCTGCCGGTGGATCCGGCCAGCGGCCGGGTGTTGACGCAGGCCAGCCTGGAGGTGGTGGGCCATCCCGGCCTGTTTGCCGTGGGCGACTGCGGCCTGATCGCCAGCGATCCCCGACCCGCCTCCGGGGTGTGGGCGGTGCGGGCGGCACCGCTGCTGGCGCACAACCTGCAAAACAGCCTGGCGGAGCCGCGCCGGCCCCTGCGCTCCTGGCGACCGCAGCGCCGCGCCCTGCAGCTGCTGGGCGATGGGGGCTGGAGCGCGGCCGGTCCGCGGGCCCTGGCCTTCTGGGGACCCCTGGCGCTGGGTCCCAGCCGCTGGCTGTGGCACTGGAAGCGGCGCCTCGATCGGCGCTTTCTGGAGCAGTTCGCGGCCGAGTCCGGGCAACGGCCCGGCGCCATGGCCTGCCGGGGCTGCGCCGCCAAGCTCGCGCCAGCGCCGCTGGCGTCCGCCCTGGCGCGGCTGCAGCGCCTGGAGGGGGGCGAGCAGGCCGCCCCTGAGCCGCTCGACGCCGCCCCGATCGCCACCACCGCGGCTGGTGAGCTGCTGCTGCAGAGCGTGGATGGCTTCCCCGCCCTGATCGACGACCCATGGCTCAACGCCCGCCTCACCACCCTCCATGCCTGCGGCGACCTCTGGGCCAGCGGCGCTGCTGTGTGCAGCGCCCAGGCGTTGGTGACCCTGCCGGAAGCGGCGGCGCCGCTGCAGGAGGAGCTGCTGTTTCAGACCCTGGCGGGGGTGCGTTCGGTGCTGGATCCGCTCGGGGCGGAGCTGGTGGGCGGCCATACCCTGGAGGGCCGCGATGGGGCCGGGCTGGCCCTGGCCCTGAGCGTGAATGGCCGGGTGTTCGCCGGGCGCCCCTGGCCGAAGGGCCCCCTGCAGGGCGGTGATGCCCTGCTGCTCTGCGGTCCCCTGGGCAGCGGTGTGTTGTTTGCGGCGGCGATGGCGGGAGCGGCCCGGCCGGATTGGATCGATGGGGCGCTGGCGCGGATGCAATGCAGCCAGGCGCTGCTGGTGGCGATCCTGGCCGCCCATGGCTGCCGGGCCTGCACCGATGTGACCGGCTTCGGGTTTCTGGGGCACCTGGGCGAGATGCTGGCGGCGCGGGATGCCGCTGGATCGGGCGATCTGGAGCGCTGGATCGTGGAGCTCGATGGCGGCGCCATCCCGGCCCATGCTGGCTCCCTGGAGCTGCTGGATCGGGGCTGGGCCAGCAGCCTGGCGCCGGCCAATGCGGCGGCGCTGGCGTTGCTGGAGGGGCCGGTTCGCCTGCGGGAGTGCGCCGGCGCTGGCTCCTTCCAGGCGCTCAGGAGCCTGTTGATCGACCCACAGACCTGCGGCCCGCTGCTGGCTGCCGTTCCGGCCGACCGTGCTGCGTCCGCTCTGGCGGCTGTGCAAAGGGCTGGGCTGGCGGATGCGGCGCTGGTGGGGAGGGTGGTGGAGAGGGCTGGGGGTTGAGGGGCCGGGGGCCTGCTCGAACGTTCAGGATCACCGGGCCGCGCATCTCCTTACTGCGTCGACAGCTTAAGTTTGAGCCCAAGAGCAGTGCCAGCTGATCATGAGTTGGCTCTGAGCAAGTAGAACACTTTGGCTGTGAGTTTTTGTCTCCGCGGTGAATGCTGCGTTAGGGCACCTCGAAAAATCCCAATTCCCCGTAGTTGAGATGAGTGAGACTTATTTCCCGGCTTTAGCCGCCCCGATCAGGAAATCCCGGCAGGACGATTTTTCGAGGTGCCCTTTAATGACGTTGCTGACATTGGTAGGCAAGAGGGTTTACAGGGTGATTGTTCGAATACTGCTTGTTAGCCTGGTACGGATCCAATGGCGCTGAGAATGGCATAAGCCACATCACGGTTTCGTACATCGCCGTGGGACTTAATCAGATCACCCGCAGAATTGAGGGCATTGAGATTGTGCACTTTGCCCTTCGCCCTTCGCAAAGGTGTAATTGCCGCCAACAGTAAGAAGATTCCCTTCTACAGCTTCAGGAGTTCTTTGGGCTCCATTGCGTCCGATACCGCCGTAGACGCTGTTCTTATCGCCGAGGGCTGAGGCGTTTTGGCCCGCCAGAAGTGATGCAAGGGGATAAGCCATACCGACGGCCTTATCACTGGTGGTGTGGGTGATGATCAGAGGGCCTTTGATTGCTTGCATTTCAACCACACGCCGGAAGAAGCCGTCGTGATTTTTCGTGTCCCAATCTTTCGCAAAGCCATAGTGAGGTGGGTGCCTTTTACTGGACAGTTCCGGCCCCTGACATCGTTAACCCCGGGCGGGAGGAACAGGGATCGGTCTCAGTGTAGACCTCATAGGGAGTTCTGCCTCCCAGGGAGCTGTGCGGCCTTACATGGCAGTACC
>CAIZQU010000135.1 GCA_903935205.1 uncultured cyanobacterium
ACGACAACCACCGCAACCCATCAGAGAACCCATGAGCAGCAACAGGCACCGCTCCCACCAGGGCGGAACCACTCCGACGACCGAGCCCAAAGACAGCCCCGGGGTGGCTCAGTTTTCGGTGTCGGAAGTGGCTCAGTTTTCGGTGTCGCTTGACAGAAGCCCTTACATCCAGGTGTACGACACCCTGCCGCCCCGGCGCCAACAGGCCGCCCGCGCCTTCCGGCTGGATGACGACCAAGCCTGTTGGGACCTGGCCGAGCTGCTTCTCCGGGCCCATGAGCGGGCCGTCCGAGGTGGTCCGGCCCTGAGCTGGGAGGTTTTGGAGGCCGCCCATGGCCAAGCCCCTATCCAGAAGCACCAGCGCTGGGGGGAGATCTGCGCTGAGGTCCAGGCCTGGATCGCGCCTGGGGGCCCCAAGGCGCGCGATCGCAATCCCTTCACCTGCTTCAAGCCAAACGGCTATTTCGGCCGCACCTTTGCTGCCGACCAGATCGCCACAACCAGGGCGCTGGAGGAGTTCTGCTTGTACACGCCGGCGTCGCTGCAGCTCTGGCGGGAGGACCGCAGCAGTCAGCTGATCCGCCGGCCGTACAACAGCAAGGGCTTCTATGGCGTGATCCAGATGGTGAATTATCTGGCTCAACGCGGCATCGCGATTGCCACGCCTGAACTGCGGGCCAGGCTCGACCAGCTCAAGAAAAGTGCCGGCAAGCTGCGCGCACCCGCGCCACGCTTCATCCCCCGCACCGATGACATCGAGGCCTGGTTGGATCAACTTCAACAACGCGAGCCTTTGAGGGGTTGGGTGATGGCCGTGATCGCCACCTACGGCCTGCGGGGCCATGAGGTGTGGCACATCGACCGGCTACCTGGGGAAGTGGAGGCCGATGCGGAGGTGATCGAGGTCGGGAGCTTCGAGAGCCATGGGGATGGGGCCGAGACCAAGACGGGGCATCGCTTTGCTCTGCCGCTGCCCAGGGAGTGGGTGAGCCGCTACCGCCTCAACGATCACAGCCACTCGAAGTCCATGCTCGCGGAGCTGAGGCGCCGCCACCCAGTCAAGACCGCTGTGCGCGACGACGGCACCGTGCAGTTCTTCAACAACGGTGAGCTGTCGGTCTATCTGGCCCATTGGCTGCGCAACCGCGGCCGTGAGGATCGGGAGCTTCCGATCAAGCTGTTTGGCTATCACCAGCCGCGGCAACTGCCCGGCAAGCCGAAACCCAAGGCCAAACGCGATCGCTGCAAGCTCTACGACCTACGCCATGCCTGGGCGCTGCGGGCCAAGGCAACGACAACCTGGTCCACGGCCGTCAAGGCGGCCTCGATGGGTCACAGCGAAGCCGTTCATGCCAGCCGCTATCTGATCGAGGAGAGAGCTGAGCACAAGCTGGCCCATCTCCTGAGGCAGCGGGACCTCGATGAGGGCCGCAACCCGGAGCAAAGGACAGCGGGAGCCCCCGCTATCCCTGCGGCTGAGGCAAAACCTGCCTTACCTGCCGGGGTAACGCCGGAGCTCATTGAGCTGGCCAGAAAGCTGCAGGCCGCAGGATTGGGTTAGTGAGGAACCCGGCCCAGGGCGAGTTCACAGCGGAGCGAGTGCCAAAGGATGTCGGAACGAGGGCAGCCTGGAGTCTTGCGGGTCCAGTGCTGGCCCTCCTTGAGCAAACGGCGGCGGCGCAGTCGCCAAAGCGTCTGCCTGCTGACCCTGAGGCGCGTGCTGATCTCTGCGGTCTCCAACCACATGACGGCAGCTCTTCCAGCGGACGCGGAAGGCTACCCAGCGTCTCAGTGTGTTTCCTACTGATCAGGGTCAGGGCTTCCGGGTCGGATCGACCCCAACTCCCGAGCCACCCAGCGCCAACCCGGCGAGGATGCTGAGCCCCTGGCTGACAGCGGCATCGATGCGGCTGCGGGGCCGATCACAGAAGACGCCGGTGGGATCAAAGGGCGTCGGGGCAGAGGTGGTGGGGGGAGTGGCTGTGGAGCTGGTGTTGGGCACCTGAGCAGTGCGGTCCTGAGGCTCAGGGACTGAGGGGGGAACTGCAGGGGCCGCTTCAGGGCCGATATCAGCCGCTGTAGGCAGCGGCTCCCCCAGCGGCTGTTTCAGAGCCGTAGCCGGAGCAGGCGTACTCAGCTCCAACCCATGCCGACGGACATAGAGCCAGGAGAGGACGCTGCAATTGAGCAGGTCGAGGACCAAGGTGCCGCCCTGGAACCCCAGGATTCCGGCCGCGATCCAAACCACCAGCCGGCGGGAATCCATCCCGGCACCTGCAGAGAACCCTTGAGGGTTCCGGGGGGGGCAAGCGAGGTCGTGGAGGGGTTGTTGCGATGGGCTCGGAACCCTCAGGGGCCTTGCAATACGCCCCATGGCCCCCGTCACCACCCTGCCGAGCACCCCGAGCCCCCGATCCAGCGGCTCGTTCGATCAGCGGATCACCCTCCAGGTCCCCTACCTCTGCCAACGCGACAGCGTCGGCCGCGTCCCTTTGAGTGGTGTAAAACCCGAGGCCCGAATGCCCTGATCAGAGGGTGAACAGGGTGGAATGACGGACTGTCATTCGAGAGGCGCAGATGCACCTCTTGCAGCCACGATGAAT
>CAIZQU010000136.1 GCA_903935205.1 uncultured cyanobacterium
CTGGGTGGTGAGGCCCAGGCTCATCTCCGGGCAATACACCCGCACCCAGAACGACGCCGCCCGATAGCGCAGCATCTGGCCGGTCATCGTCTGCCATTTGCTCGTCTCGTTGCCGTGGCGGTCCTTGCGGCTCCACCAGCCTTCGCGCTTGGCCATCGCCACGCTGACCTTCTCGCCCTTGAGGGCTTCACCGCTGCTGCGGTCGCTGGCCTCCGCAAAACACCAGCTCGGGTTCTCCTCGTCGTCGAAGTGGAAGCGGAGCGGCGTGAAACGGCCCGAGGCATTGACCGTCGCGATCAGGAATGAGCTCGACCAGCTCGGGCGCCCATGAATCGGCGTCATGTTCTGCATCACCACCAGTGGCGACAGCCCCATGCGGCCGGCGATCTCCAGGGCGATCAGGGAGTTGGCCAGGCCCTGCTGGCCGCGGTACTCAGTCGGAACCATGGTGCTGGAGCAGAGGCACTGGGCCATCCGCTGCGCCGCCTCAAAGGCGGCGATGCCTGAGAAGACGCCGGCGCTGATCTCGCTGCCGCTGGAGCGGACCAGCGCACCAGCACGGCTGGATTGGGGTGGCGCTGAGGCTGTACCCGGAGGCGATGTGTCGGTTGAAGTCATGGCTGAGGGGAATGCGGGGGACAGAGAGACGGGTAAATCGATCGGGAGAGATCGCGGGCGGCACCAGGCCCGGGCGCTCAGAACAGGGCCAGAGCTTCCATGACTGCTGCCTCGCTCTCGGCAGAGCGAGAGCCACTGGAGACAGGTCGAAACGGCTGGCGGCCGTGGCTCGGCCACACGCCGCTCGCCTGGCACTCGGCGATCCGCCGGAAGGCTTCCTCGCGGCGCTCCAGGCCGATCGACAGATCCTGCGCATCGAGGATCAGCAGGCTGCAGTCGAATGGCTCCTCCCACTCGAACGCGATCACGCCCACCTCCACCGGCGCGCTGCCGGTGCGGTGTTCATGGCCGAGGGCCAGGTGGGCCAGCTGCAGGTCGTAGGCGAGATCCTTCGCCTGCCAGTAGAAGCGGCGCGGCACGGCGCTGCGGGTCTTCTTGAGGTCGAACAGCCGCCCGCCAGTGGTGACCACATCAGGCAGGCAGCGGCAGGGCCTCCCTTCCTCGTCATCCCAGAAGTGCGGCTGCTGGCTGACTGCTGGATCCATCGCCGCCAGCACCTCGCCGATCACCGGATCGGCGTGGAGGGCATCACGGATGCGTTGGGCCTGCTCGACCATCTCGTGGCTGACCGGCGTCAGGCCGGCGGCCTCGGCCTCGGCGCAGTTGGCGGCGCCGATCTTGGTGTTGCGGGCGATCGTGGCGTAGGCCGCAAACCGCCCCTTGATCTCAAAGGGCGGCGTCAGCAGGGCATCGACCAGGTCGCCCTTGACCATGTCGGGCGAGGGGACGAACGCCGGGGCCCCGGGCCGGAAGCGATGCCACCAGGCCGCCATCGTGCCGGTGACGGCGGCTTTGAGCACGGTGGGGGACCAGGCGGGATGCCGGTGATAGGCGGCGAGTGTCATCGTTGATACCATCTTTCAGGATTCAGGAGCCCGAGAACAAGCAGAGACGCCTCGATCGGGCTGGCGCAGTACCCCGAATCGAGCGAGCCGCCCTCGGCATGCAGCAGCGTCGCCAGGTACTGGCCCTGCAGCGAGCGGCTGAAACTGATCGCCAGGCCGCACTCCTGCAGGGAAAGCGGTTGCAGTGGCGTGGCTTTGAGCCATTGGCCCTGCCAGCGGCTCAGCGATCGGGTGAGTGCCGACTGACGCCAGAAGTGATCCTCAAGGGACGGCGCCTGCGGCGCGCCCGCGGTTGTGGTGCACATGACCGGAAATCAGCGCCCGCGGGAAGAAGTGCTGGGGGGCGCTGTTTCCAAGTTACCCACTGATGCACCTCTCGCGAGACAGGAAGTTGCCCTATGGGCAACGCGCATCGAATCAGCGGCGACGCCTGCCGCTGGCCGCCATCTGAGATGTGAGGCTCTGCTGCCAGCGGCGCAGCAACTCCTCCGCGATCGCCAGATCGGAATCGGCCAGCACCTCCTCCTGCAGCAGTGCCCCCTCGATCGCCATCTGCTGCTCGGTGCTCAGCTCCTGATCCAGGCTCAGCAGCTGCACCATCGCCGTGATCGGCCGCAGCTTGTGCTGCTCCACCAGTGAGCTGAACAGGCTGCGCAGCTGGCTGCTCTGCTCGGCCAGATCGGGCTCCTGCTCCTTGGGCCAGAGGGCTTCTGGGCCCTGGAGATTGCCGATGTAGCAGGCGAACCAGTCCTCCGGGCCCCAGGGCGTCCCGTCGGCCTTGCGGATCGGCTGGCCGGCGTTGACCCGCTCACGCAGCAGCTCATCACGGATGGCGCCGCGCTTTTTGTTGGCCAGCGCCTGGTTGAGCAAGGCCAGCTGCAGGAAGGTGCTGGGCTGCGCCTGCTTGACCTGGGCGTTCTCCAGATTCGCCCACTGGCCGCTGGAGACCCGGAAGCCCGGGGGAATGATGTCCGGGCAGGCCTTGGCCCAGTCCTGGGGCGTGGTGATCACCCAGCCGTTGCTCTTGCGCCAGTTGCGCAGGAAGCGGCCAAACGTCCGGCGGGCCTGTTCGAGTTGGTGATGCAGGTCCTGCATGGATTCCCGAGAGGCTCAGTGAATCATCCTCACTCGCGAGAGGGTGAAAACGACGGCAAGGAGCCGTTTCCGTAGCCAAACCGCATCGTTGCCGTTTGGAAACCGCATCGATGCGACGCCAGCGCGACGTCAGTCCCAGTCTCGCCCTGTTTGCGGGTGTGACAAGCGCGGTTCCACTGGAGTCCATCGGATTCCGGTGGACATCCACGGACGTCCCGAGCCGTCTCAGACCGTCTGAGACGGCATGAACACTGGGGAGTTGTGGCCTGTCGCGAGCGCAGAGCCGCAGGAACCGCATGGCTGCGCGTGCTCATGGATCGTCACGTTCAGCCCAGCAGCAGGATCTGCCGCGCCTCCTCCACCGAGCGGGCCACACCGGCCAGGCCGCCACGGCTGCGGATCACCTCCAGGAACTGGCGCTGCTCCGCCGTGGGCCGGCCGCCGGCCGCCTTGATCTCCAGGGCGCAGAACACGGCCAGCTCCAGGCCCAGGTGCCGCTCCTCGATGCGCAGCTGGCGCAGGCCGATCAGATCGCTGCTGCCCTTGCACAACCCATAGGTCACCAGCCGGCCGCGCTCATCCCGCAGGGCACCGACGTTGTTGCGCCACAGCCGCACCGGGCCCACCCCCAGCTCCAGGCGGATCTGCTGCTGGATCGCCTGCTCGCTCATGCCACCCGGCTCCAATGGCCCTTCGTCTGGCGGGCGGCGAGCACGTGCCGGGCCCAGCCGCGCGGGTTCTTCATGCCGCGGCGCTGGCCCAGGGCGATCAGCTCCTCCATCGAGTGCGCCTCGCCCTGCTCCTGCTTGCGCCGCACCTTCAGCTGCTCCTGGCTGATCTCCTGCAGCGAGCCCGCCACCACTGCGGGCTTCTTGCGCTGCGGCCGGAACAGGTGGCCGCATTCCGGGCAGGCGCTCACCCGCCGGGTGGTGGTGCAGAAGCACTGGGGGCAGACCTTGATGGCGGGCGCCGTCTGGCGCTCGCGCCGCTGGCTGCCCTGCAGCGTCCAGTGCCGCTCCTCAAGGTGATGACCGAGGCGCTCCAGGTTGCCGACGTGATCGAGGATCACCGCCTCCTTGCCGGCCTGGGGGCGCAGGCAGCGGCCGATCATCTGCAGGTGCAGGGCTTCGCTTTGGGTGGGGCGCAGCAGGATGCAGCCGCCCACCGACGGCACATCCACCCCCTCGCCGATCAGCGAGCAGGAGGTGAGCACCTGCAGGGCGCCGCTGCCCAGCTCCTCCAGCAGCTGCCGCCGCGTGCTGCTGTCCTGGCTGCCGTCGATGCTCGCCGCCCGGATCCCCCGCTCGTTGAACGCCTGCGCAACCGCCTGGGCATGAGCGATCGAGCAGCAGAACGCAATCGCCGTGCGGCATCTCAGATGGCTCTCGAAGTGGCTGACCGCATCACCCAGGATGCGGCTGCCGCCCAGGGCACCGGCGGCCTGGCGCAGATCGAAATCTCCCATCCGCCGACGCAATCCCTGGGCCGAAAAGCCGATTGGCGGGGCATAGACCCGGGCCGGGGCCAAAAACCCCTCGGCGCTCAGCCAGGCCGGCGAGGGGCCCAGCACCAGTTCGGAATAGAACTCGCCTAGACCGCGGCCATCGCTGCGCACCGGCGTGGCCGTCACCCCCAGCAGGTGGGCGGCATCGAAGTGCTGGATGACCTTGCTCCAGGTGCCGGCGTTGCTGTGATGCGCCTCATCGACCACCAGCAGCTGGAACAGCTCCGGCTGGAGCAGGTCCAGCCGGCGGGCCAGGGTGGCGACGGAGGCCACCTGCACCGGCGCCCGCAGGTTCATGGAGCGGCCCGCCGCGATCAGGCCGTGGTCGACGCCCAGCGCCGCCAGGGAACGGCTGGCCTGCTCCAGCAACTCGACCCGGTGCACCAGCACCGCAATCCGGTTGCCGCGTGCGGCCGCCTGGCTGGCGATGTGACTGAACACCACGGTCTTGCCGCCCCCAGTGGGCAGCACGAACAGCACAGAGCGATGGCCGGCGATGAAGGCATGCCGCAGTTGATCGACGGCGCTCTGCTGGTAAGGGCGCAGGGGGATAGCCACGGGCGCCTGCAACTGTTGGGCATTGTAGCTCTCGGGAGCGCGAGAGCTACGCTCCGATCAGTCGCTCTCTCCCCATGAAGCGCGTCCAGCTCCAGCTCCCGGATTCCGTCGTCGCCTGGGTCGATGCCCAGGCCGACGGCATGGAAAGTCGTGCCGCCTATCTGCGCCGCACGATCGTCGCCCTGATGAAGACCGATCTGCAGCGGCGGGCCATCGCCCAGCGCCAGATGGCCTCGCAAGCACCAGCGCCGACGCAGCCCCTGCCGCAGGCCCAATTCCAAGCCGTTCACCCCGCCAGCAACGAGCCATGGGCGTCTCTGTGATGCAGATCGCCGAGGGCCAATGGCCCCGGCTGCTGATCGAGCTCGCAGGCCTCAGCCCGCAACAGCTCGAGAACCGCCATCAGCCCTGCCCTGCCTGCGGCGGCACCGATCGCTACCGCTGGGACCGCGATGACGGCCCCGGCGGCTGGTATTGCAACCAGTGCGGTGGTAAGGACCACACGGGCGGTGGCGGCGACGGCATGGACCTCCTGATTCGGCTCACCGGCTGGGAGTTCGGCGAGGCGGCACGACGCATCGAGGACCATCTCGGGCTTTCGGGTTCCCAGAACGGCCATCGGCGCCACGGCGCTCCGATGCTCCGGATCCCGCGGCCGCCCCTACGACCTGGTTCAGCCGGCACCAACGGCCACGGGGCGCCTGGAATGCCGCCCCGGGCCTCCGTGCCTTTTCCGGCCACGGCCACGGCCACGGCCAAACGGCCGGCGCGCATTCCAGAGGCCCCGCCGCCGGATGCCCTGCCCCCGGAGCTGGGCCGCGCTGTGGACCAGTGGTGTTACCGCGATGGCGAGGGGCGGCCGCTGTTCTGGATCCAGCGCCTCGAAACCAGCAGCGGCAGCAAGCGGCGCAAGGTGTTCGTGCACCGCACCTGGCTGGACGGGCGCTGGCATTTCCCCTCGCGCCGCGACCCGTTCAGCTCGGAGTGGCCGGCACCGCGGCCCCTCTACCGCCTGCCGGAACTGCAGCAACGCCCCTGGGCACCGGTGCTGGTGGTGGAGGGCGAGAAGACTGCCGATGCGGCGGCCGTGCTGTTGCCCGATCACGTGGTAATGAGCTGGTGCAACGGCAGCCGCGCCCTGCACACCGCCGACTGGCAGCCCCTGGCCGGCCGGCGCGTCACCCTTTGGCCCGACGCCGATGCCGCCGGTCGCAGCGCCATGGCCGCCCTCTCGGGATTGCTGCTGCCTCTTGTCGATTCCCTCTTTGTGGTGCTGCCACCAGATCCGACCGCAGATCTCGATAGCTCCGAGATCTCTGCCCTCCCGGAGGGGTGGGATCTGGCGGATGCGGACTGGTCACCCCAGCAGACCCTCGCATTCCTGGAGGCCCACAGCAGGCCCGTGCGGCAGGAGGAGCCGAACCCACTGCTGCCCTCTCCCGAGAGCGCATCAGAGGCCACCGCTGAGGGCTCTGAGTGCCCTGCTGCGGGCCCTGAGGCAGCCGCAGCCGCAGCAACCTGGCGCCGGCCCTGCCGGGGCCCTTCCGGGGGTGCTGACAGGGGCCGCCAGCAGCGGCGCCCGCCGCGACCAGGGCATCGGGCTGCACAGATCCAGACGGCTGTGGCCGCCGCTCCAGCAGCAACTGACCCTGAGCCCTTCTCCTGCCTGGGCTACGACAGCGACGGCTACTACTACCAGCCCTCCTCCACCGGGCAGGTGCTGCGTCTTGCCGCCTCCTCCCACGGCGGTATGAACCTCTGCCGCCTCGCGCCCATCGCCTACTGGGAAACCCTCTACCCCTCCCGCACCGGCGTCAACTGGACCGCCGCTGCCTCTGATCTGTTCGCCCGCCAGGCAGCCATCGGCATGTTCGATCCCGATCGCCTGCGTGGGCGCGGCACCTGGTGGGACCGCGGCCGCTGCGTGCTCCACCTCGGTGATCGCCTGGTTGTCGACGGGGTGACCCAGGCCATCACCGACCCGCTGGAGAGCGCCTTCCGCTACCAACGCGGCGCTGCCCTCACCGGCCCCGCTGCCGCCACGCCCCTCAGCGATGAGGAGGCGTTGACGGTGCTGACCATGGCCGATCGCTTCTGGTGGGATGTGCCCGCCTCCGCCCTGCTCATGGCCGGCTGGCTGGCGTTGGCGCCGATCAGCGGCGCCCTGCGCTGGCGGCCCCACCTCTGGCTCACAGCAGCAGCAGGTTCCGGCAAGACCACCCTGCTGGAGCGCTTTGTCGGTGTGCTGCTCGGCGACATGAGCCTGCTGGTGGTGGGCAGCAGCACCGAGGCCGGCATTCGCCAGTCGCTGCGCAGCGATGCCCTGCCCGTCGTGCTCGATGAGGCCGAGTGCAACGAGAAGCTCGACCAGCAGCGCATCCAGGCAATCCTCGCCCTGACGCGCGTCGCCAGCTCCGAATCCCATGCCTCCACCGTCAAGGGATCCCCCGGCGGTGAGGTGGCGCGCTTCCAGGTGCGCTCGATGTTCCTGCTCGCCTCGATCGCTATCGGCCTCAAGCAGGGAGCAGATCGCCGCCGCTTTGCCCAGCTCACCCTGCGCAATCCCGCCGAGATGCCCCAGCACAAGCGCGATGCTCATTGGCAGGCGCTGGACCGGGATCTCGATGCCCTGATCACCCCGGCCTTTGCAGAGCGGCTGCTGGCGCGCACCATCTCCCTGATCCCGGTGATTCGTCAGGCGGTGCAGGTGTTCAGCCGCGTCGCTACACAGCACTTCGACTCCCAGGCGCTCGGCGATCAGTACGGCACCCTGCTGGCTGGTGCCTGGAGCCTGCAATCCTCTGCCGTGCCGACTCAGGAGCAGGCGCAGTCGCTGATCGATGGCACCGACTGGAGCAGTTACCGCCAGGCCACCGAACTGGTGGATGAACGACGCTGCCTCAACCGCATCCTGCAGCACCAGCTGCGGGTGGAAACCGAGGACCGGGTGCTGACCCGGAGCATTGGTGAACTGATCGAGATCATCACCGCGGCGTCACCGCTCGATCCGATCAGCAGAAGCCAGGCGGAGGATCTGCTGGGCCGTCATGGACTGCGCATCCAGGACGGATTGTTGCTGGTCAGCAACACCGCGGAGCCGATTGCTCACATCCTGTCGGACACGGCCTGGGGGACCAGCTGGGCGACGATCCTTGGTCGCTTGCCTGGGGCACGCCCCTTTGGCAACCCCATCAGGTTCAAGGGGGTGGGCTCCAAGGCGAGGGCCTGCGCGATCCCCCTCGATGCCATCTGAATGCTGCTGGGCACGGCGGGACGCGGCCCTGCGGTCGTTCACCCCGCCAAAAGCCCTGCAGTGCAATGGATGGGACATTCGGGACGGCTGGGACGTCCTCGCCAGGGGAGAGCCCCTTATATACATAGATACCCCTCCTATAAATATATCTATATTCTTATAAATAGATTTAGATGTACCCAGGGCTTCTGATCGCCTGGGCGGCAGTGGATCTCGGGTGGGACGCCACCGGCCCAGAACCGTCCCCCTGGCGTGCCGCCGTCCCGACGGAGGGCAGCTCTTCAGGGGCGATGCTCCCAGGACGGAGAGGGCGCCAAGAGCTGAGCGAGCTACGCTCTCGGGAGTCCTGAACGACTGGGGCCCTGGCGCGGCCCTGCTGTTCATCTGGTGAGGACGCGACTCCTTGGCCCGCTCCACCGCCACCCATGCCCCCAAGATCCAGCGCACGCCGGAGCCGGCCCCGCTGGATCCGGTGGAGGAGCTGCGCTCTGCAGCCAGCGGGGAGGACGACAACGGCCAGCCGATCTACGAACCCACCGATCCGGCCAGGCCGATCGGGCATGCCAATCCACCCCGCCGCGCCAGGGGGAAGAAGGCCCAGCCGCCGCCACGCCCCTCCAGGCTGGAGGTGGAGCGCCGCATCGCCGAGTCCCAGCTATGGATCGCCCAGCGGATTCCGCTGGTGCTGATCTTCGAAAAAGCTCGTGAAAGCTGGGGGGTGACCAACACCCAGACCATCAACCGCTACCTCAACCTCGCCCGCGAGCGGATGGTGGAGGAGCTGATCTCTGACCGCCGCCGCCACCAGGCCGAGCAGATCTTTGCCATCAACGAGTGCGCCCGCCGGGCAATGGACGCCGAGCAGTTCTCGGCCGCCGTTGGCGCCTTCC
The DNA here is from genome assembly GCA_903935205.1 of uncultured cyanobacterium. Lineage (GTDB taxonomy): Bacteria > Cyanobacteriota > Cyanobacteriia > PCC-6307 > Cyanobiaceae > Cyanobium. The sequence continues at coordinate 8,824 of CAIZQU010000136.1, forward strand.
GGGTGATCGCTGAGATCGGTGGCCTGCTGCGCGCGCCCCTGAAAGCCCCTGAGCCCCGCTGAGGCCATGCCAACCGCCACCAGCCCCATCGATGCCTCCTCTCGCACTCGGGAGCCCCTGGCGGCCCGCTCAAGCGCCTCTGGCGCTCCCACAGGCGGCTCAGGAGGTCACGGGGGCTTCTGCGGTCTGCTGCTCGACCCCGCTGCCGATCCCTGGGGCGACGCCGGCCTGCTCGGCTTCCCCGCGGGGGCCGACGACACGACCCCACCGGCGCCCCAGTCACTGCGGGACTTCATCGCCGCTGCCTATCCCCGCTACGGCTTCCACCGCTGGGCGGAGCTGCTGATCGAGCGGCTCCAGGCCGTCGCCGATGGCGAGCTGAGCCGCTTGATCGTCACCTGTCCGCCACGGCTCGGCAAATCGCTGCTGGTCTCCAAGCTCTTCCCGGCGTACTTCATCCAGCGCCATCCGCAGCTGTTCTGCGCCATCGCCTCCTACTCGGCGGAGCTGGCCTACGCCCACAGCCGCGAGGCGCGGCACTATTACCGGCTCACGGGAAACCCGCTCTCCAAGGACTCGGCCGCCGTGGGGAACTGGCTGACGCCCGAGCGGGGCGGCTGCATCGCGGCCGGGGTGAATGGCCCCTTCACGGGGAAGGGCTACAGCCTGGGAATCATCGATGACCCGTACAAGGGCCCGGCCGACGCTTCCTCGCGGGTGATTCGCGAGCGGCTGATCGACTGGCTGCGCAGCGTCTGGCTGACCCGGGCCGAACCGGCTGAGGTGGCGGATGAGGCCGGCACCATTCAGCGGAACCTATCGGCGCAGGTGATCGTGCTGACCCGCTGGGACCACCAGGACGTGGTGGCCTGGCTGCTGGAGCAGGAGCTGGGGGAGGCGCCGCAGCACTGGCATGTGCTGGACCTGCCGGCGATTGCCGAGCCGATGAGGGATCGGCCCCGTTTTCCGGCCACTTGCAAGCTGGTGCCCGACTGGCGCAAGCCAGGCGAGGCGCTGTGCCCGGAACGGTTCCCACTGCCCGAGCTGCTCAAGATCCGCACCCGCCTGGGCAGCTACTGGTGGAACGCGCTCTACCAGCAGCGACCGAGTCCGGCGGAGGGATTGCTTTTCCGCAAGGGTTGGATCCAGCCGCCCTTGCCTGCCGTCCCCGGCCGCCCCAAGCGGTATGCGCCGCTGGTGCTGAGCTGTGACCTGAGCTTCAAGGACGGCAAGGACAACGACCACTGCGGCTTCTGCCTGCTGGGCCTGCTGGAGCCGGAGCGCAGCCCGTTGCAGGAAGCCCGCCGTCGGGGACTGGTGCTGGCCACCAATGCCGGCAAGGCCCATCGCCCTGGCCAACTCACCACCGAGGGGGCGACTGCCCCTGATCCCTGGGCGGAGCTGCAGATCGAGGTGCTCTGGGCCCATCGCCAGCAGCTGGATCTGCCGGGTGTGATCCGCTTCCTGCTGGCCTCGCTCGGTTCACTGGAGCGGCAGGGCCTCAGGCCCGATGCGGTGCTGATCGAGGACGCCGCCAATGGCCCGGCGGTGTGCCAGCTGCTGCGGCGCCAGGTGCCGGGCCTGATCGCCATTCCTCCCAAGGGCAGCAAGGCCTCCCGTGCCCATGCGGTGGCCCCACTGGTGGAGGCGGGCCAGGTGCGCTTTCACCGGCGCTCAGACTCCCTGATCGAGGAGATGCTCGCCTTCTCCCCCCGCGGCGGGATCGACGACCAGGTGGATGCCTTCTGCCAGGGGGTGCTGTGGATCGAGCAGCGCTTCTGGCGGGGCCGAGGCAGCAGCCAGGCGCCGGTGCCGATGGTGTTCTCGCGCTGAGCCATGACCACCACCCTCCAAAGGCCACCAAGGTTCCACGGCGATCTGCTGGTGGGGGACGAGCAGCAAGCCCAGCTGCTGCTGCCCCTCTGGCACCGCCCCACGGCACCCAGGCGGCGGAGGCCACGGCCAGAGATCAACAGCGCCGTGCAGCTGGTGCTGGCCTTCCCGCCCACGCCCTGCGTGCTGCGCCGCAGGCGGCAACGGCCCAGGCATTGCTACAGCGCCGCCAATGAGCTGGCAATGCAGCACCTGGACATCGCCGACAAGGTGGCCGCCAACCTTTCACGCCGCACCGGCCATCCGATCGAAGATCTGCGCCAGATCGCGATGATGGGAATCATTGAGGCCTCTCGCCGCTATTCACCGCAGCGCGGCCCGTTTCGTCCCTATGCGCGCACCTACGCCAATGGCGAGGTGTATCACTTCTTGCGGGATAAGGGCTTTCTGATCAAGGTGCCGGCCTCCTGGAGGGAGCTGCACGCCAGAGGGCTGAAGTTGATGCGGCTGGGGGTGGAGGCGGCTGAGGTGCCAGGGAGATTGAATGTCAGCGTGGGGCGGTGGCGGGAGATTGTGGAGGCCTGCAGTCAGCGGGTGGTGGCGATGGAGGTTGTGGAGCAGGATTGACGCTCAGTATCAGCGGCGACCGGAGGGAGTCCGCTGAATCGTGTTGTCATCCACTCCAAGATCGAGCCTTCGCTAAAGGAGTGAGCAGAGTATGTTCACCGTTTGAAAGACGTTCTTGGAGATTCTCCACACCGTGCCTGCGATCGAACGATTACGCCCGGGAATGCAATAGAGATGATGCGTCTCCTTCAGAACCTCAAGACGTGAATCAGCATCGGCGATAGTGCTCGTCGCGACGCTGAGTGTGGTGGGGCCATCCAAAATCAAGTCGGTATCCGTCGCTCCTAGGAAGACAAGGGATCCGCCGGGTTCAATGGTCAACGAGTTGAAACCGAGTTCCCCGAAGCGGATGGCTGAGCGGCCATACCGGACTGTGACGGAATCGAAGCTCGCGGGGACTTGCTCTGACAGACTATGGTGCTTGTTGAAATTCGTCAACTCTTTTAGTTCGGTGAGCCAGGTTTCGCCGCTGAAACTCTGAATCGAAAGGAGATGGGCCTCAACGTCAGGCCGATGGGCTCTCAATCCCGGAAACCACTTATCAAGTTTCGTACTGAAGGAGTTGGCTGTGTCCGTTTGGCTTGCGATCGGGAATTGAACGTGGGCAGCGTCCGGACGCGGCTGGCATTGATCAGCTAAGTAGTGGGCAACGTATTCAAGTGAAGAGCGGTGGTTTTCGAGGAGATTCTTCAGTTCGACACGCAAGGGACCGAGTTCATGAGGCCCGAAATTGGAGTCAAGATAGTTATCTAGGAAGCGACTCGTAGCCGATTGAGTGGCCTGAAGCAGATCACCAAGCGCCTCCCCGCGTTTCGATGCCGTCCCGGCCTCCGACTTCGGCCGGACCGCCATTTGGAAGCTATGGGGCTTGGGTGAGCTGGAGTCGATTTGAATCTCGAATCCAACTCGGAGATCGTCGCCAACAGTCGGGACGCCGAGCGGGTCGTGCCAATCGGGATAGACGGTTGTGATCATCGCCATGGAGCTATGTCGGATAATGGATAACGCGCCAGATCAGAAGCGGGCCAGAAGCTATGCGCAGTGAGCAACCCATGCTCCCGTCTTCTGAATCTGGATGTTATGCCTCAATTGATCCATATCGCCAGGTTCGCGAACTCGCCAGCAATCTTCCTGATGTTGGCATGTCCAATTGCAATTCCAACACTGGTCAGCGTGAAGTTCTTCATGGGCGAATCAGACCATACGTCGAACAAATGTGCCATATACGGGCAAAGTTCAATACACTTTGCCTGAATTTCAGATTCGGACATCTTGGTCTCGTCAAAAAGACCCTTTATCTTTTGGCGGTCCTCTGTGAGGATTGCTGCTTGATCGAAGAGTGATTCAAGTGTCTCATGGCTGTTAGTCCGAACTTGGATTTTCGAGGGGTCGTTCAGACAGCTCATGAATAGGCGCGGCTCTGAGCCGGCCGTGATCCCTCGCGCCGAAATTTCGGATGGATCAAAACCCTTCAAAAACAGACCCTGATAAGTCGTGCCAAGAATGGATTCGAGACCTATTTCTCCGAGGCCGATAGTCCCACACCCGGTAAACTCAAGATGTTGATACCATGCATTGTTCTTTTGCACCTTTGCTGCAAAAGGCTGTAGGACGCGGTCCATGTGTGAGCCGAGCATTTGATGGTTGCCGATGCCTTGATTCTGCGTGTACTTGAAAAGAAAAACTACAGAGAGCACAGCCAACTGGCCTTCGGTAAGCTTAGGTGCGGTATTAAGCGACTCATCCAATACAATCTGCATAATGTCGCGCTGTGGATGCCGAGTGCGATCCACCAAAAGGTCGACTAGTAAGCCTCCTAGATTGACATCTCCCGTACGTGCATGTTCTCTTTGCACCGTATAAAGAGCGTGTTGAAATCCAGGATCATTGGCTTGCGCAAATCCCTCTGGATGCTCTCGCAGTAAGCGTTCGAGAAGCTTCTCTGTAACCTCTTCTGCGCGCTGTTCAGCTGTCTGCCTCGCGAGACTGGATAGTCTATAGAAGTTTGCTTCAAAGACACCCAGCGCCGCATCTTTAACGTCGCTGTACGTCATACCGCCATAGACCACTACGTCTCTGCCAGCTTGTATTGCGGTCCCATTCTGTTGTGCGGTCTGGGTTTGATCAGTCGCTCTGTGGTCTACTCGTTTCTCCGATTGCGACGTCACGTCCAGCTTGGATGCCGATTCCGTTACCGGAGACTGATTGCGTCTGCGAGGAATCAACCTTTTCCACATATCTTGCTCCTGCGAAGTGTAGACCGCTGAGTGCGAGTATCGCTGCCAATAAAGCTGTGCCGGAGTCGAAGCCAGGCTTGTGTATCACCCAAGCCATGGCCAACCCTAGGCCTAGCCAAGCAACCAGTTTCAAGTAGCGCATGAAGTCTCTTCAAGAAGCATAACTCAATCTTCGATGGTTCCGGGAACCACGGACCCCGCTCCACTCCTTTCCGAGAACCACTTCGGCTGTGAGGACACCGAGGGCTGAAACTCCCGCGCAAACAAGGACCCTTCGGCCAACTCTTCCACCGATAGCCATGGTTCTCGGGTCAGAGAACCACTTGTTCACCCTGCTGCACAAGCCTGTACAACCTTGGTGGCAAAAGCAAACAGCCCGGTCCGCTGCGCGTGCAACCACCCCCCCCCCTGGTCTCAGCACCCCAGCTTGACTGCCTTGCAGCCCTCCCTGCAGATCGCTACCGACTGCTGGAACCTGCTCTCCGCGCCTGACGGCAGCAGCCGGCGGCAGGTGTACCTGCCCCAGGGGCAGCGTGAGCCCCAGGGCGCCTACGAGCGCCGCCTGGCCGCCGCTCGGCCCTCGGGCTTCTTCCGCGATGCCCTGCGCACCTATGCCGGCATGCTCAGCCGCGGCAGCTGGCTGAACCTGCCGCCCAGCCTCGCTTCGGTGCTGACCGACGTGGACGGCCGTGGCACAGACCTGGGGGTGTTCCTGGCGTCTGCAGACCTGCTGGTGCTTCGGGATGGCGCTGCCCTGGTGCTGGTGTTGCCCCCCGAGCACAGCTGGCCCAGTGAGGGCGACCGGCAGGAGGCCCTGCGACGCGGCGACCGACTCTCGCTGCCACGGCTTCAGCTGGTGCCCAGGGGCGACGCCCTGAACTGGGAACTGCCTTCCAGTCATGGGCTCCCCAGCCGCATCCAGTGGCGAGAACCCAGCCACCAACCGCTTCAGCCGGTGGAGCCCGGTAGTCAGGCGGCAGTGCGCGAGCAGATCGCCTCGCTGCTCGGCGATGCCGATGCGCCTGACCGCTGGAGTTACAGGAGCCTGCAGCTCACCGAGGCCGAGGGCCAGGCCACGGGCATAGACGTGTGCCTACATCCGGTGACGGCCGACCCCAGCGAGCCCAGTGGCTGGCGTTGCGATCCGCCGACCTCCACCCGATATCCGGGGCTGAACCGGCTGCCGGCCTGCTGGTACACCTCCGATGGTTCGGCTTTTGGCGACGGCGACCTTCCCCACCTGGGTCTGGCATACCAGTACCTCAATCACTTCCGCTGCAAGAGCGAGTACGAGGAACTCCTCTCCCGCACGGCCCTGCCGGTGGGGGTGCGCAAGGGGATGGTCGACGCCTTGGGCAACAGCACCGCCGGCCCGGTGGTGCTGGGCCCGAACACCTGCATGGACCTGCCGGCCGATGCGTCCTTCGAGTTTGTGGAGATCCGGGCGCGCTCGCTCGCCGAGCACCGGGCCTGGCTGCAGAACCTCGATGAGACGATGCGGCGCGATGCCCTGATCCCCAGCAGCAGCGGCGGTGCCGCCCGCACTGAGCTGGAGATCAGCCTGACCGCCAGCCAGAGCTACGCGCTACTCCAGTCCCTGGCGATCCAGAAGGCCTCGCTGTTCTCCACCCTGCTAGAGCACTGGGTCACCCTCACCGGCGAACCCCTCGATCCGAGCGCCGGCCTGCAGGTGTCGGTGAGTCCGTTGGCGCCGCCGATCCAGGCCCAGCCCAAGGTGGGCGAGTGGATCGAGCTCTACGACCGCGGCGTCATCAGCCGAGATGAGCTGCGCCACCAGGTGACACTGGCCACGGCGCAGTCGTTGTCGTCGCCGTCACTGCAGGTGCCGGTGGCGGGGATGCACTCGGAGCCAGCCTCTCTGGCCTCTGCACCTCTGGCGGGTGATGGAGCCCCGCAGGCCACAGAGCCCAGGTCACCAGCCAAGGCAGGGCGCAGGCGGCAACAGGGTGCATGACCCCAACCCCTTCTCCCGCCTGGCAGCCAGATGACCTGGAGGCGATCCGCCGCGCCCTCTCGATTCCGGTGCAGCTGCAGGCCCTGGAGGCCATCGCTGCTGCCATGGCGGGTCTGTTGCAGACCCACCCAGCCGCGATTCCCTCCGCCCAGGCCGAGCTGGCGGCGATCGCTCTGATCGATCAGCAGCTGGCGGGCTTGAGCCCAGAGCAGCTGCAGGCGCCGATCGAGGTGCGCCGCAATTCCGCCATCGCCGGGGCGATCGGCGCTGATGGGGAACTGCCGGTGAGCAAGGCGGATGTGATCGAGTACGCCACCGACCTGCTGCGGGAGGAGGTGGTGACCCGCTTCCAGCAGCCGGCGCCGTTGGATCTGCTCCTGCGCAGGCAGCGGGCCAGCCACGGCCAGGCCCTGCTCCTGATGCTGCCCTCCCTGGCGGTCTGGAGCCGTGATCCGCTGTTGGGGACTGGTGCTGGAAGCAGCCCGTTCCAGGTAGCGATGGCCAGGAGCTGAACGATGGCGCCCTTCTCCATCCCCGCCGCCCAGGCGGGCCACACACCGCTGGAGCGCTACGCCAACGCCCGGCTGCTGCTCTACGCCAACCAGGTGCCGGGTGTGCTCGAATCGCCCCGCACCGGCCGGTTCCTGTTCGAGGCGTTCCTCAAGCGGCTGCGGCAGATCTCCTCCAAGGAGAACTCCCCTGGCGTCGACACCGGTGACTTCACCTACGAGGGCTATCTCACCCGTGGGGTGCTGCTGCCGCTCACGGCCAGCAATCCCTGGGACTGGCTGGAGCGCGAGGTGAGCTGGACCGCTGTGGGCCAGCGGCCCCTGCTGCCCGATGGCGGCACCCTGCAAACACCGTGCAGCGGCGCCATCTGGCTGGGTGATCTCTCCACCCTCACCAGCCCCGGCAGGCTCCCGGCCGCGAACCGCGCCCAGTTCGCCGGCTTCTCGGTGCTGGAGTTCGGCGGCCTCTACGGCCCTGGCGGCATCGGCTCACTCACCCAGCCGCTGCTGGGGGAGCGGGTGACGGCCTCGCTCAAGCCAAACCGGGTCGTCGTCATCGCCCCCGGCGACACGCTGCTGGTGCTGGCCGAGCGCCATGGCACCAGCGTGGCGGTGCTGCGCAGCCTCAACCCTGATCTTCTACTTGGCGCGTCGGACCCGTTGCTCGTGGGGAGCTGGCTGTTCATCCCCCGCCGGCGCACCACCACGACTGGCGCCACTGCGGCCGTGGCCACCACCGGCACCGCCCTGATGGCTTCGCCGCTCTATTCACCCGAGGCCCTGGCCGCCTACCTGGGCATCACCGTCGCCACCCTGGAGAACTGGGCATCTGCTGGCTATGGCCCCACGCCGATCCAGTTGGGGGGCCTGATCCGCTACTCCGCCGCCGATGTGGAGGCCTGGCTGGCTGCCCAGATCGAGCTGTCACACGGGCTGGGGGTCTGAGCACTGAACGCGGTACGTCCCAGCCCAGGCAATAGGCGGAGAGCACAGCCCGCGATGGGGTGCTCAATCCACGACAGCCGCGATGGGTCATGGCCACTGCCACCTCTGCTCCGCCTTCCACCAGCACCACTGCCGCCGCCGCTGCGGCCGCGGGTGCTGACGACAACTACGCCTCCAGCTCCAGCGCCGATGGCGGTGCTGATCCCCAGGGCGACAACCTCCCCGGCGATCCGCCAGCTCCTGCTCAGCCCCCGGCGGCAGCTGCTCCCCCGGCCGACGGCGGCACGGACGACAGCCGCTCCTCCGATCCGCTCAAGGCCGAGCGGCGCAAGAACAACCACCTCGAAAAAGAGATCCGCACCCTCCGCCAGCAGCTGAACCGCTTCTCTGAGATCAACCCCGAGGAATACGCCCGCCTCCAGGAGGCCGAGCGCCAGAAGCAGATCCTCGAGGAGCGCATGGAGTTGCGCGAACGCCAGATGGAGGAGGCCTCCGCCCAGAGGGTCGCCGCCGTCGCCGCCGAGCGTGATGAGGCCAGGTCCCAGGTGCTGCAGCTGCGCAAGGACCGGCTCCTGGAGCGGGCCTTCTCCCAGGCTGAGGGCCGCACCGGCGGCGATCGCCGCGGGACGTTCTTCGACATCTTCAAGGGGCAGCTGGGGGGCTGCTTTCGCCTGGGGACGGACAAGGACGGCAAGGACGTGCTCGAACCGCTCGATTCCCAGGGAAAACCACTCCTCGGTGACGACGGTCGGCCTCTCACGACCGCCGACTTCCTTGACGAGATGCGGATCCATCCCGTCTACGGCTTCCTGTTTCAGCAGCGTGGCCCCACCGGCATGCAGGCCGCTGGCGGGGTCACCGTCTCCGGCATCGGCAGCAATGGCGAGCCGCTCAACCCCCAGGCGATGACCGCCTCGGAGATCTACCGGGCGGCCTTCGCGGTGAATGGCCGCACCCCGGCCCGGCGCTGAGGGGGCATTCGGATTGCGGCGTGGCAGCTCGGTAAGGGGAGAGGAGCGGCTGCGTAATGCCAACCCCCCCTTGCTGGGCCGTCAGTGCCCCCCCTGCTCAACCCCGAGGTGTCCTGTGACCCTCCGATTCCTTTCTCTGTTCCTCTCACCCTTCAAGGCCATGACTGCCCTGCTCGATCGCATCGTCGGCGTGATCGCCGGCTTCCAGTCCCGTGAGGCGGACCTCCGCCAGCAACTGGCCGAGGCCCTCAGCGATGACGCTGCCGATGAGGCCGCCATCGCCGCCGCCCAGCGCGATGCCCTCGCCGCCATGGAGCGCGCCGCCACCGCCGAGGCGTTGATGGCGCAGCTGCAGGCTTCCGCCGCCGATGCCCAGGGCCAGCTCGATGCCATCGACACCTACCTCGATCAGTTCGTGCCGGCTCTCACCGACACCGAGGTGCCTGCTGGCCCTGGCGGCGACACCGAGGCAGAACCTGCGGATCAGGAGGTTGTCGCCGGCGACAGCTCTGGCGCCGATGAACCGGGTGCCGATCCTGGTGCTGCAGAGCCCGAGTCGGCCACCAGCACCGACGAGCCCGCGGCGGCCTGAGCCCATGCCGCGCCGGAGCAAGGACTTCTACCGCGGCATCTCCTTCCAGCCGCCCGCCGGTGCTGCTGCTGCGGCGCGGCGGGCCCTGGAACGCCGGGCTGAGCTGCCCCCATCCCGGCGCGGCATGACCCCGGTGGGCCTGGCCCGCGCCCGCCAGCTCGCCAATCGCCAGGAGCTCTCGCCCAACACCATCGACCGGATGGTGAGCTACTTCGCGCGCCACGCCATCGATAAGCGCGGCAGCACCTGGGACGACTACGGCAAGGGCCGCCAGGCCTGGGATGGCTGGGGTGGTGATGCCGGCGATCGCTGGGCCCGCTCGATCGCCCGCCGCATGGATGCAGCGGAGCGCAGAGCTGCCAGCAGAAAGGCTGCTGGCTGAGTCGTCAGTCCGGATGGCGGTCGATCACCAGCAGCAGGCCGCCCATGATCGAGAGGTTCTTGAGCAGCTGAATCCGCTCCTGGGCGTCGCTGACATCACCGTGGAACAGCAGGGTCGTGGGCACCAGGAACACCAGCAGCAAGATCGCTCCCAGCTGCGCCTTGCGGCCGCTGATCACAAGGACCGATCCCGCGGCCATCAACGCCATCGCCGCCACCAGCAGCACCGGTGAGAGCGGCAGCCCCTTGGCAGCAATGGCATCGGCAACCCGGTCAAAGCCAGTGACCTTGCCCAGCACGGCATTGAGGAACACCAGGCACAGCAGCACCCGGGCGATGCCATCGAGCAGGGATGGGCGTCTGGTGCCTTCCGCCATGGTTCGTTCCGCGTTGCGGGGATTCTGCTGAGCTGGCCCTAAGGCTGACGGAGCCCTCCGTCTGGCCGACGGCCGGAAAGGCCGGCCACGGGCGAACCCGCAGCCGGCCGCAAGGGGCCGCAGCCCTGGCGGCTCAGAGCACCGCCACGGTGCCGAGGCGCCGGGCCTGCAGCTTGCGCGCCAGCTGATGGGCCAGCTGCGCCGGAATGAAGCGGGGCTTTTTCACCGGGCGACCGCGGCGGCCATAGAAGACGACATGGCGCTCGGCATCATGCGCCTTGATCCCACCGGGATAGACATAGACCGCCAGCTGGCGGATTTCGCAGCGGGGAGAAGAGGAGGCCATCACGAAGGAGGCGAGGGACACCCGCGTCAGGCCTCGGCTGTAGCGACCCGGCAGAACTTGATCAAAATGGCCACTCCCCTGGCCTGCAGAGATGGATGTGGTCCGGGGCGAGACGGCCGGGGCAGCGGGCTCCCCTTCTCCCCCTCGCCGACCGTGATGGCTTCCGCCCCCGCCAGTGCTCCACTTCCGCCAGCGGTGTCGTTGGTCCGGTGGGATCAGCTGCAGGCCCCTCCACGTCCTGTCGTCACTGCCGCCGCGGTGGTTGCTCGTCCGTTGCCCCGCCATGGCAGTCCGGCCTGAGCACCACCGTTCGGCCCAGCGTCGCGACCAGCAGACAGGCAGGGCCCCTGGGGAGCCCCGCCGGCTGAGGCAGCCAGCCCTCAGAAGGGAAGGAGAGCCTCCAGCGCCGGATCAACCGGCATGGCTGGCGCGGCCGACTGCTGCTCAAACAGCACCTGGGCTGCCAGCTCAGCCAGCCGGGGATAGCGCTCGCTGCACCACGACAGATCTTCAATCAGCTGCCAGGAGCAGCACTGCTGCAGGCGGGCTTTGCGGGACAGAGAAGCCATGGGAGGGCTCCGCGTAGGACCCCTCAGCCGGCGGGGGGCGGGTCAAGGGCCCGTCCACCACTGAGAAAGCGGAGCGCAGCGCAGCCAATGTCCCAGCGGCGGGCATGTTTCAACCCTTGAGGCGCCCCCCGACCATGAGGAGGGCCGGAGCGGAGCCCCCACAGAGACCTGGTGGTCACACCTCCGCTGCACTGCTTCCGTCCGTGGCAACAGGAAGTGACGTTGCTGGGGTCGTCCCCCGGGAGAGCGGATGGGCCTCACCCTGATCGAGGCAGCCAAGTACGAGACCCGCCTGGAGCACCTGGCGGTGATCAAGACCTTCAGCGAGGGGGAACTGCTCGCGCGGCTGCCATTCATGAACATCGCCGGCGGCGGCCTCTTCTACTCCGTGGAGAAGGAGCTGCCCACCGTCGGCTTCCGGGCCGTGAACGAGGGCTATAGGCAGAGCTACGGCGTCGTTGACCCGCAATCCGAGGCCGTGCACCTCTTTGGTGGCGACGTCGATGTCGACCGCTCGATCGTTGACCTGCAGGGCCCCGAGGCCCGTGCCTCCCAGGTGGAGATGAAGGTGCGCTCCATGCGCCTGACGCTGGAGGCCGCTCTCATCAATGGCGATGCCACCGCCAGCCAGGCCCGCGGCTTTGATGGCCTGGCCCGGCGCCTGCCGCCGGGGGCGGAGATGGCGATCGACAACGGCACCACCGCCCTGGACTTCGACAAGCTCGATGAGCTGATCGATTCGGTCAACTCCTACGGCGGGATGAAGTATCTGGTGATGAGCAAGGCGATGCGCCGGCAGCTCAACGCCCTCGCCCGTGCCACCGTTGGCCAGGGCGTCTACAACGTGAGCACCAACAACCTGGGCGTGATGGTGCATCACTACCAGGAGTGCCAGATCCTCACGGTCGATCGCGACGCCCAGGGTCAGGAAGTGCTCGGCTACGGCGAGGCCGGCGGCACCAGCTCGATCTACTGCTGCACCTTTGGCGACCAGGGCGTCACCGGTCTGCAGGGTCCGTTCCAGGGCCGCTACGGCATCTCCGTCCGTGATCTCGGCGAAGTCCCCGACGCCCCGGTCTTCCGCACACGCATCGATTGGTACGTGGGCTTTGGTGTCATGCACCCCCGCGCCGCCGGCCGCCTCCACAACATCGCCCCCCTCACCTAAGGCGCCAGGGGCGCCCTCGATACGGGGGTGCTGGCTGCGGTGCGAGTGGCTGCATTGGGCACTTTCAGCCGCAGAGCCTCCTTGATTCCTCCTCGATTCCTTCCTTCCACCCCGGAGACCGAACCATGGCCCCGTCCAAGGGCATCCCCCTCCTCGATGCCGCCACCCTGCTGGTGGGCTGGAGCAACCGCAGCGCCAGCCGCGGACACGACAAGGTGTTCGTCAGCGGTGAGGTGGTGCAGCTCTCCACCAAGCTCGATGCCTCCAACCGCTTCTCGCTGATCGCCGCCCACCCCGGCCACAGCCAGGCGGTGACGGTGCTCCTGGAGGTGGCGCCCCAGCTGCGCGATGGGCGCATGGGCACCTTCGTGGCGGTGGCGTCCGTCGCCATCCCGGCGGAGGGAGGCCGGGTGGAGGCCCACATCAACGGCCAGGACATCCAGCTCGATCCGGCCGATGCCGCCAATGCCGATCCGCCGGCCCTCTGCTTTGCCCGCGCCATCGTCTCGCCCTCGACTCCCGAGGGGATGACGGTGGGCCTGACCGCCACCCTGCCCGCCTGAGGGAGTTGAGCCGATGAGCGATCGCTTCCCCAATCTCGGCGCCATGCCGTCCCGCCAGGGTCATGCCCCCTCACCCTCGACCGGAGCCGCCTCGGCCCAGGCGGGGATGGTGCGCATCCAGCGCGGCAGTGAGGCCCGCTACGTGTGGCCGGTGCATCTGCCCGGCTGGCTGGCGATGGGCTGGCAGGTGGGCAGTGGTGAGGGCATGACTGCAGCGGCACCGACGCCGGTTGTCGTGACGCCCAGCGCCGCGAGCTCGCAGCCTCCGGCAGCGACTCCGGCAGCGACTCCGGCAGGGCCTACTCCTGGATCCAGCGGTCATCAACTTGGAACTCCGGTGGGGATGGGCAGCACTGGGCGGCCTGCGCCCGCAGCATCGGCACCGCAGCCGCTCCCGGCGTCAACCAACCCGGCTGGTGGCGCCACCACCACTGGCTCTGCGGCGCAGACGATCTCCTCTCCCGCAGCGGCTGATTCCCCGCGACACCCCGAGGCCGACCTGACGGCTCACCTGCCCACGAACCTGCTGGGCCTCGATCAGGAGCCCACCGTTGAGCAGGCCCCGCCCGCTGAAACCAATGCAGTTTCTGCATCGGATCCCGAGCTTGCAGCCACCGACCGGCCGGCGGATGGAGCCGATGCCGAGACGGAATTGGCGCCGGCAACAGAAGCCGATGCGGTTGTCGCAGAAGTGAACCCGCCTACTGAGGAATCAACGGCTGAGCCGGCCACCCGCCGCCGGGGTCGCCCCCGCAAGGCGCGCCCTGAGGCACATGACGAGCCCGCAAACGAGGCGACCGATCTGGAGCAGGCCCCGGCCGCCGACCTCACCAACGAGCAGCAGCCTCCGACTGCGCTGCTCACCACCGAGGGCGATGACCCCTTCGGGCTCGATCCGCTCCTCTGATCCCCCCTTGATCTCTCTCCAATCCACGCCGGACAGGCCTGCATGAGCACCCCGAAAAGCAGGCTGTTCGAGCGGGTGGAGGTGTTCACCCGCGCCACCAGCGACGCGCTGAACAAGGCGATCAGCGAGGTGCTCGATGCCCGCAGCCCCTGGCAGCTGCTCTACCGCCTCAGCCGCATCGTCTTCCTCGGCCTGGTGCTCTACCTGGGCTGGATCCTGGTGGTCGTGCAGCCCGACCTGGCCCGCCGGCTGATGCTGCCCCAGGGGCAGACACTGCAGCAGCGCTACAGCCGCCACCAAGCCGAGGTCGCCAGCCTGCTGCGCACGGCGGTGGGCGCCGAGACCTTCGGGCTCAACACCCTGGTGCTCGCCGACTGGGACGGTGCCGCCAGCCTGCAGGTGCTCGCCGCCGAGGGCCGCACGCCCCAGCTGCCGCTACAGCCAGGCCAGCAGGCGCTGGTGAGCGTGGCGATGGCCAAGGTGCTCGGCCATGCCGCCCTGGGCCTGTGCGAAAGCGAGCGGCCCCTCGCCCTCAACCTCGATGAATCCGAACTGCCCAAGGGCAGCAGCGTGATGGTCTGCCCGATCGGCTGCAGCGCCAAGGCCCAGCCCACCGGCCTGCTCGTCGCCCTCTACGACCGGCCTGTCTCCGCTGTGCTGAACGAGCCCGTGCCGGTGGGCAATGCCCTCGCCGCCCGCGAGCTGCTGCAGCGCCGCCAGCGCGAGCAGCTGATGCTCCTCTCCCGCCGCCTTGGCCAGCTGCTGGAGGGGGAGTGATTGCTTGCTCTCGGTGGCAAGAGGAGGTGAATGCCTCCCGCCATGGCCGCCACCTCTTCCACACCTGACAGCACCGCTGCTGACTCCTCGCCCGCGGTGACGCCGGAGACCAGTGCTCCCGCCGCAACGGAGCCTTCTCCCGCTGCTGCGGCAAATTCCACTCCCGACACCGCGGCCCCGCCAGCCCCGCCGACGGGTCCGGATACCAGCGGCTTCTACCGCCTGCAGGACAAGGCCCTGCAGTTCGCACCCAACGAGGTGCACGCCCCCGACTACAGCCTCAGCCGCCTGGATCGGGAGCGGCTGCCTCTCCCCCATGACGGCTGGCAGTGGTTCGACACCGCCGAGGCCGCCCATGCCCACCACGGCCTGGAGCTGCCCAAGCCGGAAGCTCAGGTCCAGAGCCAGCAGCAGCGCCCAGGTCAGCCGCCGCCGCCACCTCGTAAGGAGAGCGCCCGGCCTGAACGGGGCAGTCAGAACTGAGATCCGGCAGGCCTGCGATAAACCGGCAGGTCAGGCAATAGGGGGGGAGTGCAACCCGCCATGGCCCCCTCCTCCCCTTCCTCTTCTGCAACTGCCGCTGCGGCGTTGCCAGCTCCGGCCCAGCCGGCCTGGCAGATCTCCTACGGATCCCTGCCGCCTGCAGCTGATGACACCGCCGCCGCACCCTGGCAGCGGCCAGCGGACTGGCTGGCGCTGCCGGCCATTCAGCCCGGTGAGCAGAAGCTGGTCGGACTGGTGGCCGTCTTTCCGGGCGAAGGCAACGTGCTGGCGCTGCGGGCCACTGGCAACTACACCGTCGACTGGGGCGACGGGACGGTAGAGCAGGTGAGCTCGCCTGGGGAGACGATCCGCCGCCGGGATGAATGGTTCAGCTTCGGGTTCTATGGGGCCCAGCAGCGTTTCTCGATCACCACCACAGGAGATCACCGCTGGCAGAAGCTGATCGCCAACAGCATCGACGTCTACCGCAACGGGGTGCGCCTGGCAGCGGGTGAGTATCAGATCGAGGAGAACAGCAGCACCAGCAACGTGGAGCTGGTGCTCACCACGCCGCCGGCCAGCAACCAATACACCTACATCTATGGCAACTGGAGCTGGGGCGAGCCGGTGATCGAGGCGATCACCGCCGAGCACCGCTACAGCTACGCCAGCCTGCCGGCCAGCAGCCAATGCAGCCGCGGCTACCGCCAGGCGATCGTCACCCTCACCCCGCAGGCAGGGTCGCATCTGACGCGGGTGGATCTGAGCCCACGTCACAGCAGCCTGAGCCGCAACGATGCCAGCACGCCCTGGCTGGATCTGGCGATGTACCTGCCGCAGGCAGAAGACGGCACCAGCCTGGTGTTCTGCGGCTATGAGCGCCACAGCACCTACGACTATCTGGGCAATGTGGAGCGGATTGTCATCCACGATGCCGGCGGCGCCACCAACTTCAACTGGCTGCTGTATTACTTCGGGGCGCTGCGTGTGTTCCAGCTCCACCGCGCTGAGGCGCTGGAGGAGATGGATGGGATGTTCTGCTACTGCCACGCTCTCGAGCATGTGGAGCTGCCGCCGCTGCCGCAGGTGCGCAGCGCCAGTGAGGCGTTCTACGAGTGCATGGCCCTGAGGCAACTGTCGTTGCAGGGCATGAGTTCCCTGCGCAATGCGAGCTATCTGGTCTACGGCTGCAATGCCCTGCGTGAACTACGGCTCAGCGGTGTTGAGGCCCTCACCGAGCTGGAGTGGACCTGTGAGAATCTGGAGTTGCTGGAGCGTGTGTGGATCGAGGACGCCCGCCGGCTGAGGAGCACCGCCAATCTGTTCTATGAATGCCGCAGCCTCCGCCAGGTGGTGATCAGCGGTGCGGACAGCATCGAGGACATGAGCGGCATGTTCAGCTATTGCAGTGCCCTGGAGGTGGCCCCTGCACTGAACACGGCGTTTGTGGAGGACATGCACGAGATGTTCTACGACTGCACCGCTTTGCGCCACGTACCCCATTACGACACGTCCAATGTGACGACGATGGAGAGCATGTTCTCCGGCTGCAAGTCACTGGTTGGCATTCCGGTCTTTGACACCCGGCGTGTGACCCAGATGCGCTGGATGTTCTCCAGCTGTTCTGCCCTGGCGACGGTGCCCGCTCTGGATCTGCGCGATCTGCAGGATATGGATGGGATGTTCAGCAGCTGCTATGCCCTCATCACCGTGCCACTGCTGAACACCGAGGCGCTGCAGACGATGGCCTACGCCTTCTCGGGCTGCTATGGGCTCAAGAACCTGCCGGCGCTGCTGGTCGGGAACGTGACCAACTTCTCTGGGTGCTTCTCCAGCTGCACCAGCCTGGCAGCCGCATCCCTGCGGAACATCGCAGCAACGATCTCCTTCTGGGGCTGTGCCCTCTCCAAGGCAGCGATCCTGGCGATCTTCCAGGAGCTGGCGTCGGTGAGCGGCAATCCGAGCATCGACATTGGCGAGAACTGGGGCACCAGCGAACTCAGCGCCGATGACCTGGCAATCGCCACCGGCAAGGGCTGGACGGTGCTCTATTGAGGGGCCATAGGCCCCAGGCACCCATGGCCCCTCAGCTGCAGTGCTTTGCCGCCGCAGCCGCCCGAGCCCCATGGGCCGGAAACGTGACCACGAACGAGCGTGCGGCCTGAGCACAAAGCGGCAACCCCCAGCGGCCGCCGCAGGAGCTGCACTGCACACCGCTGCCGGGCCTGGCGGCGGGGCAGGCCACGAACCGCACGCCCTCATGCCGGAACACCGCCGGGGCATCGGGCGGCACCACGCAGACCGCTGGGATGCCCTGCCGCTGCAGCCCTGCCGCGACGGAGCGGGACTCAGTGGAGGCATTGACCACCAGGCCCTGGGCAGCGGCCTGCCGCAGGGTGGCCTGATTGGCGGGACCCATGAGGAAGTGGGTGAACGACCAGGCCGCCCGCAGGTGCCGCGTGGCCCTGGCCAGCTGGAGCAGCAGGGCCTGATCAATGTGCAGCGGATCGACTGGATCGGGCCACTGATCCCCGGCGACGCAGTGGCGGAACATGACACCAGGAGGCAGGGCCGCCACCTGCTGGATGAAGGCTGCGGCTGTGGTGCCGGCCCGCCCGGCGCTGAGGCGATCCCAGTGGAGGCGAGTGTGGAAGCCGGCTTCGGCGTAGCAGCCCTGATCACCGGCCAGGGAGCAGGAGGAGGGGCAGGTGAGACGGCTGGTGCTGGAGACAGCGATCGGCCCGGTTTTGCCATTGCTGCTGGGGAAGCTGAGGGCAGCGCGATGGGACTCGGCAGGGGCCACGGCTGAGGGGACGCAGGACCCCGCCCCCAACCGCGCCGCAGGTCAAGGGCTCGCCTCACCCCAATGGCGCGTCAGCGCCCGACACAGCAACGGCGAGCCAGGCCTGACCCTTGCCGCGGCGCGGATCATGGGGCGGCCTGCGGTTCCGGCCGTGCCACCTGAGGACCATCGAGCCGAAGCCTTTCGCGGCCAGGCCATTGGCCAGGGAAACGCCTGCAGTTGATCGCCTCTACCCACTGACGGTCTGTCTGGGCAAGCCCACACCCGTGCCAGCTCCATCGGGAGGCTCTGTCATGTGGCGCAGTTTTCGATGTCGCCTCGCTGCCGATGCAGCAAACCCCTGCGGGCCAGCCCCGAGAGGCCGAACCCGCAGGGGCAGGGGGGCTCAGAGCACCCGGACCGCGGCCTGGGGCCCGAGCACAATCTGCTGATTCGAGGCAAGGATCAGGGCCTCGGCGCGGGGCACATAGTGCGGCTGGGCGCTGATGTGACCCTCGCGATCAAGGAACAGCACCCGCAGCAGCTGGCCGGCGGCATCAAGCAGATGCACCGAGACGATGCGGATGGGGCAGCAGGGCCGGGAGGGGGAAGAGAAGGCCATGGCCGGGAAGGCGAACGACCGGGCCGAACCGCACCGGCAAGGAGACGGCCGGCAAGGGGCCCGAGCCTGCGAGGGATTCACGTCAGCCCTTGTCGGATGGCCCGCGCCGGGGCAGGCCCAGGCGGCGTTTGCCGACCCGGCCAGCCGAACCGTCCCGACGGCAACCAAGGCCCCGCCTCGCTCGGTTCGCCCTGGCCGCCGCCGGCCCTGCTGAGGGCACCACTGTCCTGACCGCGACCACAGCAGCGTTCCGCCCAGCCTCTTGCCCCGCTCCGTCGGCCGCCATGGGGCGGGAGAAAAGCCGGGATCAGGGCTCCCGGCCAGCCCGGGGCACAAGGCCCCCGAGCCTCAGCGGCTCACCCAGCGGGACTGATCTGCCTCGGCCTGGGCGAGCAGTTGCTCGGCCTCCTGGATCTCCTGCAGCTGGGCGATGGCGATGCGCGCATCCTGCTCCTCCTGCAGGGCGGCATCGATCTCATTTACCCGCTGCAGGCAGTGCTGCAACGCAGGCAGCACCTCCTCCTACAGCATGGTGATCTCCTCCTCTCCATAGGGTTGCTCAATCCAGGTGCGGCGCTGCGGCTTGCCCTCCGAGTTCATCAGGATGCGATCGATGCAGCGCAGGC
>CAIZQU010000137.1 GCA_903935205.1 uncultured cyanobacterium
CTGGGTGGTGAGGCCCAGGCTCATCTCCGGGCAATACACCCGCACCCAGAACGACGCCGCCCGATAGCGCAGCATCTGGCCGGTCATCGTCTGCCATTTGCTCGTCTCGTTGCCGTGGCGGTCCTTGCGGCTCCACCAGCCCTCGCGCTTGGCCATCGCCACGCTGACCTTCTCGCCCTTGAGCGCTTCGCCGCTGCTGCGGTCGGTGGCCTCAGCAAAACACCAGCTCGGGTTCTCCTCGTCGTCGAAGTGGAAGCGCAGCGGTGTGAAACGGCCCGAGGCATTGACCGTGGCGATCAGGAATGAGCTCGACCAGCTCGGGCGCCCGTGAATCGGCGTCATGTTCTGCATCACCACCAGGGGCGAGAGACCCATGCGGCCGGCGATCTCCAGGGCGATCAGGGAGTTGGCCAGGCCCTGCTGGCCGCGGTACTCCGTCGGGACCATGGTGCTGGAGCAGAGGCATTGGGCCATCCGCTGCGCCGCCTCAAAGGCGGCGATGCCGGAGAAGACGCCGGCGCTGATCTCGCTGCCGCTGGAGCGGACCAGCGCACCAGCACTGCTGGATTGGGGTGCCGCTGAGGTTGCGCCCGGAGGCGATGTGTCGGTTGGAGTCATCACTGTTGGGGATGAGGGGGAAAGAGAGGAGGCCTCAGGAGGGTCTGGATCGGATCTGGGAAGAGAGCGGCGGCCAAGGCCGGGGCGCTCAGAACAGGGCCAGAGCTTCCATGACAGCTGCCTCGCTCTCGGCAGAGCGAGAGCCATTGGAGACAGGCCGAAACGGCTGGCGGCCGTGGCTCGGCCACACGCCGCTCGCCTGGCACTCGGCGATCCGCCGGAAGGCCTCCTCGCGGCGCTCCAGGCCGATCGCCAGATCCTGCGCATCGAGGATCAGCAGGCTGCAGTCGAATGGCTCCTCCCACTCGAACGCGATCACGCCCACCTCCACCGGCGCGCTGCCGCTGCGGTGCTCATGGCCCAGGGCCAGGTGGGCCAGCTGCAGGTCGTAGGCCAGATCCTTCGCCTGCCAGTAGAAACGCCGCGGTACGGCGCTGCGCGTCTTCTTGAGGTCGAACAGCCGCCCATCGCTGGTGACCACATCAGGCAGGCAGCGGCAGGGCCGGCCCTCTTCGTCGTCCCAGAAGTGCGGCTGCTGGCTGACTGCTGGATCCATCGCCGCCAGCACCTCGCCGATGACCGGATCAGCATGCAGGGCATCGCGGATGCGTTGGGCCTGCTCGACCATCTCGTGACTGACTGGCGTCAGGCCAGCGGCCTCGGCTTCGGCGCAGTTGGCGGCGCCGATCTTGGTGTTGCGGGCGATCGTGGCGTAGGCCGCAAAGCGCCCCTTGATCTCAAAGGGCGGTGTCAGCAGGGCATCGACCAGATCGCCCTTGACCCTGTCCGGCGAGGGGACGAACGGCGCAGCGCCGGGTCGGAAGCGATGCCACCAGGCCGCCATCGTGCCGGTGACGGCGGCCTTGAGCACGGTGGGGGACCAGGCGGGATGCCGGTGATAGGCGGCGAGTGTCATCATCGATACCATTTTTCAGGATTCAGGAGCCCGAGAACAAGCAGGCAAGCCTCGATCGGGGAGGCGCAGTACCCCGAATCGAGCGAGCCGCCCTCGGCGTGCAGCAGCGTCGCCAGGTACTGGCCCTGAAGCGAGCGGCTGATGGTCAAGGCCAGGCCGCAATCGCCCAGGGACAGGCGCTCGAGTGGGGTTGGCAGCAGCCCCTGGTTCTGCCAGCGACTGAGGGAACGGTTGAGAGCGGACTGGCGCCAGAAGTGATCCCCCAGAGAGGAGTCCATCGGCGCGCCGGCGGATGTGGTGCACATGGCCTTGATGCAACGCCCGCTGGGTGGAAGGAGCTGGAGGGCGCCTCCTCCAAGTTACCCACTGGTAGTCCTCTCGCGAGAATGGAAGACCCCCTATGCGGGACGCGCATCATTCAGCGTCCCCGTCTGCTGGAGCCTGCTGTTGCGGATGTAAAGCTCTGCTGCCAGCGGCGCAGCAGCTCCTCCGCGATCGCCAGATCGGAATCAGCCAGCACCTCCTCCTGAAGCAGCCCTCCCTCGATCGCCATCTGCTGCTCGGTGCTCAGATCAGTCGCCAGGCTCAGCAGCTGCACCATTGCCGTAATCGGCCGCAGCTTGTGCTGGTCAACCAACGAGCTGAACAGGCTGCGCAGCTGGCTGCTCTGCTCGGCCAGATCGGGCTCCTGCTCCTTGGGCCAGAGAGCTTCCGGTCCTTGGAGATTGCCGATGTAGCAGGCGAACCAGTCCTCCGGTCCCCAGGGGCTGCCGTCGGGTTTGCGGATCGGCTGGCCGGCGTTGACCCGCTCGCGCAGCAGCTCATCACGGATGGCGCCGCGCTTCTTATTGGCCAGCGCCTGGTTCAGCAGCGCCAGCTGCAGGAAGGTGCTCGGCTGCGCCTGCTTGACCTGGGCGTTCTCGAGGTTGGCCCACTGGCCGCTGGACACCCGGAAGCCCGGGGGAATGATGTCGGGGCAGGCCTTGGCCCAGTCCTGGGGGGTGGTGATCACCCAGCCATTGCTCTTGCGCCAGTTGCGCAGGAAGCGGCCGAACGTCCGGCGGGCCTGTTCGAGTTGGTGATGCAGGTCCTGCATGGTTCCCGAGAGGCGCAAGGGTTCATTCTGACTCGCGAGAGCGCCAGAGCAGTGTGCGCTGAACGGCCTGGCGCTGTTGCGGTGGTGGTGTCCCGCCGTGGTCATGCCGTCACTGCCAGCAGTGACTGGTGTCAGTGACAGTTGCCCCACTTTGGCGGTGGTCGTGGTCGTGACCACCGCCTCGTGGTGGCGTCCATGGATTCCTTGGACAGCTTCGAGCTGTCCCGAGACGTCCAGAGATGTCTCGCGGCGCGGGTTTTAGGCGCAATCGCGAGGGCACAAGTCGTCGGCTCAGACTCTTGAGCCTGAACACGCTTTGTCACGTTTCGGCTCAAAACCCCGACCGACGCCACCCCATCCCCACGTCGAGCACGACCACGATCACGGCCACAGGGCTGGGCGATAGGGACATCGGCCCCCATCAGCGATCAGGGCAGCAGCAGGATCTGCCGCGCCTCCTCCACCGAGCGGGCCACACCGGCCAGGCCGCCATGGTTGCGGATCACCTCCAGGAACTGGCGCTGCTATGCTGTCGGCCGGCCTCCGGCCGCCTTGATTTCCAGGGCGCAGAACACCCCCAACTCCAGCCCCAGGTGCTGCTCCTCGATCCGCAGCTGGCGCAGGCCGATCAGGTCACTGCTGCCTTTGCACAACCCATAGGTGACCAGCCGGCCGCGCTCATCGCGCAGGGCGCCGACGTTGTTGCGCCACAGCCGCACCGGGCCCACCCCCAGCTCCAGGCGGATCTGCTGCTGGATCGCCTGCTCGCTCATGCCACCCGGCTCCAATGGCCCTTCGTTTGGCGGGCAGCGAGCACGTGCCGGGCCCAGCCGCGCGGGTTTTTCATGCCGCGGCGCTGGCCCAGGGCGATCAGCTCCTCCATCGAGTGGGCCTCGCCCTGCTCCTGCTTGCGCCGCACCTTCAGCTGCTCCTGACTCACTTCCTGCAGTGAGCCGGCCACCACCGCCGGCTTCTTGCGCTGCGGCCGGAACAGGTGGCCGCATTCCGGGCAGGCGCTCACCCGCCGGGTGGTGGTGCAGAAGCACTGGGGGCAGACCTTGATGGCGGCCGCCGCCTGGCGCTCACGCCGCTGGCTGCCCTGCAGCGTCCAGTACCGCTCCTCGAGGTGATGGCCCAGGCGCTCCAGGTTGCCGACGTGATCGAGGATCACCGCCTCCTTGCCCGCCTGGGGCCGCAGGCAGCGTCCGATCATCTGCAGGTGCAGGGCCTCGCTCTGGGTGGGGCGCAGCAGGATGCAGCCCCCTACCGACGGCACATCCACCCCCTCGCCGATCAGCGAGCAGGAGGTGAGCACCCGCAACGCACCGCTGCCCAGCTCCTCCAGCAGCTGCCTGCGCGTGCTGCTGTCCTGGCTGCCGTCGATGCTCGCTGCCTGGATCCCTCTCTCGCTGAATGCCTCCGCAACCGCCTGGGCGTGGGCGATCGAGCAGCAGAACGCAATCGCCGTGCGGCCGCTCAGGTGGCGCTGGTAATGGCTGACCGCATCACCCAGGATGCGGCTGCCGCCGAGGGCACCGGCGGCCTGGCGCAGATCGAAATCCCCCATCCGCCGCCGCAGACCCTGAGCCGAGAAGCCGATCGGTGGGGCATAGACCCGGGCAGGGGCCAGAAAGCCCTCGGCGCTCAGCCAGGCCGGCGAGGGCCCGAGCACCAGCTCGGAATAGAACTCGCCCAGGCCCCGCCCATCACTGCGCACCGGGGTGGCTGTCACCCCCAGCAGGTGGGCGGCGCGGAAGTGCTGGATCACCTTGCTCCAGGTGCCGGCATTGCTGTGGTGCGCCTCATCGACCACCAGCAGCTGGAACAGCTCCGGCTTGAGCAGGTCCAGCCGGCGCGCCAGGGTGGCGACCGAGGCCACCTGCACCGGCGCCCGCAGGTTCATGGAGCGCCCCGATGCGATCAGGCCGTGCTCGACGCCCAATGCCGCCAGAGAGCGGGAGGCCTGCTCCAGCAGCTCGACCCGGTGCACCAGCACCGCAATCCGATTGCCGCGTGCTGCCGCCTGTTGGGCGATGTGGCTGAACACCACGGTCTTGCCGCCGCCGGTGGGCAGCACGAACAGCACGGATCGGTGCCCGGCCATGAAGGCCAGCCGCACACGCTCGACGGCGTCGTGCTGGTAGGGGCGCAGGGAGAAGGCCACGGCCGACAGCTCCTGTTCGGCATTGTAGCTCTCGGGAGCGCGAGAGCTACGCTCGCGGCAGTCGCTCTCTCCCTATGAAGCGCATCCAGCTCCAGCTTCCCGATCCAGTCCTCGCCTGGGTCGATGCCCAGGCCGATGGCCTCGAAAGCCGTGCTGCCTTCCTGCGCCGCTCGATCGTCGGCCTGATGAAGGCCGATCTGCAGCGGCGGGCTCTCGCCCAGCGCCAGCTGGCGCAACATGCACCGGCCGCAACGCCGCAGCAGCCGGTTCCCCATGCCGCCGTTCAAGCCGCCCACCCTGCCTACGGCGAGCCATGGGCCTCCCTGTGATGGCGATCGCCGAGGGCCACTGGCCCCGGCTGTTGATCGAGCTGGCCGGCCTGGCGCCGGAGCAGCTGCAGAACCGCCATCAGCCCTGCCCGGCCTGCGGCGGCACCGATCGCTACCGCTGGGACCGCGATGATGGCCCCGGCGGCTGGTACTGCAACCAGTGCGGCGGCAAGGACCACACCGGTGGCGGCGGTGACGGCATGGACCTGCTGCTGCGCCTCACAGGCTGGGAGTTCGCCGAGGCGGCAAGGCGCATCGAGGCCCATCTGGGTCTTCCGGGTTCCCAGAACGGCCATCGGCGCCACGGCGCTCCGATGCTCCGGATTCCTAGGCCGCCCCGACGGCCTGATGGTTCAGCCCACGGCAACGGCCATGGGACGCCGCCCAGGGCACCGCTGCCTGCAGCGGCTACGGCCAAGCGGCCCGTGCGAATTCCTGAGGTGCCGCCTCCGGATGCCCCGCCGCCAGAGCTGGGCCGGGCTGTGGGGCA
Organism: uncultured cyanobacterium; assembly: GCA_903935205.1. GTDB lineage: Bacteria > Cyanobacteriota > Cyanobacteriia > PCC-6307 > Cyanobiaceae > Cyanobium. The sequence goes on from CAIZQU010000137.1 coordinate 5,614, forward strand.
GTGGTGTTTCCGCGATGGCGAGGGGCGGCCGCTGTTCTGGATCCAGCGCCTCGAGACCGGCAACGGTGGCAAGCGGCGCAAGGTGTTCGTGCATCGCACCTGGCTGGATGGGGGCTGGCATTTCCCCTCTCGCCGCGATCCCTACAGCTCGGAGTGGCCGGCACCGCGGCCCCTCTACCGGCTGCCGGAACTGCAGCATCGGCCCTGGGCACCGGTGCTGGTGGTGGAGGGCGAGAAGACCGCCGATGCGGCGGCAACTCTGCTGCCCGATCACGTGGTGGTGAGCTGGTGCAACGGCAGCCGTGCCCTCCACACCGCCGACTGGCAGCCCCTGGCAGGTCGGCGCGTCACTCTCTGGCCCGACGCTGATGCCGCTGGCCGCAGCGCCATGGCCGCCCTCTCGGGGTTGTTGATGCAGATCGTCGACGCGCTGTTCGTGGTGCTTCCTCCAGAGGCCCCAACCGGCCCTACGACGAACGACGACCAGCTGGAGGGCTGTGCTTTCCCTGAGGGGTGGGATCTGGCGGATGCGGACTGGTCACCCCAGCAGACGCTCGCGTTTCTGGAGACCCACAGTCGGCCGGTGCGGCAGGAGGAGCCGAACCCTCTGCTTCCCGAGCCCGAGAACGGCGAGGTGGGCGCTGATGCTGCTGCCCCCGACGCCGAGGTTGAAGTGGTGCCGGAGGCTGCTCGGCAGCGGCCCTGCAGGCGCTCGGCCTCGAAAACGGGCCGTGGCAGTCATGCCGGCAGGCCGATGCAATCGGCCCGCCATCTGGCTTCCGCCGGAGCAGCGTTGGCTCCCGGCACTCCCGCCAGCTCAGGGCCTGAGCCCTTCTCCTTCTTGGGCTACGACACCGATGGCTATTACTACCAACCCTCCTCGACCGGGCAGGTGCTGCGCCTTGCCGCCTCTTCCCACGGCGGAATGAACCTCTGCAGGTTGGCGCCTGTCGCCTATTGGGAGGCCCTCTACCCCTCCCGCAGCGGCGTTAACTGGACGGCCGCCGCCTCCGATCTGTTCTCCCGCCAGGCCGCGGTGGGGATGTTCGATCCCGATCGCCTGCGCGGGCGGGGCACCTGGTGGGATCGCGGCCGCTGCGTGCTCCACCTCGGCGATCGCCTCGTCATCGATGGCGTCCGCCAGGCGATCACCGATCCGCTGGAGAGCAGCTTCCACTACCAGCGAGGAGCTGCCCTGATCGGCCCCGGTGAGGCCACACCGCTCAGCGATGAGGAGGCCTTGACGGTGCTCACCATGGCTGATCGCTTCTGGTGGGATGTGCCTGCCTCCGCCTTCCTCATGGCCGGCTGGCTGGCGCTGGCGCCGATCTGCGGTGCCCTGCGCTGGCGGCCCCACATCTGGCTCACCGCAGCGGCCGGCTCCGGCAAGACCACCCTGCTGGAGCGCTTTGTCGGCGTGCTGCTCGGTGACATGAGCCTGCTGGTGGTCGGCAGCAGCACCGAGGCCGGCATCCGACAGTCGTTGCGCAGCGATGCCCTGCCCGTCGTGCTCGATGAGGCCGAGTGCAACGAGAAGGCGGACCAGCAGCGCATCCAGGCGCTCCTGGCGCTGACGCGGGTGGCGAGCTCCGAATCCCGCGCCTCCACCGTCAAGGGCTCACCCGGCGGGGATGTGGCGCGCTTTCAGGTGCGCTCGATGTTCCTGCTCGCCTCGATCGCCATCGGCCTCAAGCAGGGGGCAGATCGCCGTCGCTTTGCCCAGCTCACCCTGCGCAATCCGGCCGAGATCGCCCAGCACGAGCGCGATGCCCACTGGCAGGCACTGGACCGAGACCTCGATGCCCTGATCACGCCGGCCTTCGCCGAACGGCTGCTGGCGCGGACCATCTCTCTGATTCCGATGATCCGCCAGGCGGTGCAGGTGTTCAGCCGCGTCGCGACGCAGCACTTTGACTCCCAGGCGCTTGGTGATCAGTACGGCACCCTGCTCGCTGGGGCCTGGAGCCTGCAATCCTCTGCCGTGCCGACGCAGGAGCAGGCGCAATCACTGATCGATGGCACCGACTGGAGCAGCTACCGCCAGGCAACTGAACTGGCGGATGAACGGCGTTGCCTCAACCGCATCCTGCAGCACCAGCTGCGGGTTGAAACCGAGGACCGGGTGCTGACCCGCAGCATCGGTGAACTGATTGAGGTCATCACCGCGGCGTCACCGCTGGATCCGATCAGCAGAAGCCAGGCGGAGGATCTGCTGGGTCGGCATGGGCTGCGGATTCAGGACGGACTTCTGCTGGTGAGCAACACCGCGGAGCCGATCGCCCACATCCTTGTGGACACGGCCTGGGCGACCAGCTGGGCGACGATCCTTGCCCGCCTGCCTGGCGCACACCCCTTTGGCAACCCGATCAGGTTCAAGGGAGTGGGCTCCAAGGCGAGGGCCTGCGCGATCCCCCTCGATGCCATCTGAAAGTTGCTGGGTACGGCGGGACGGTGTCCTGCGGTCGCTCGCCCCGCCAAAAGCCCTGCAGCGCAATGGATGGGACATTCGGCACGGCTGGGACGCTCCTGCCAGGGGAGAGCCTCTTATATACATAGGGCTTGCTGAGAAAGCCATATCCACTGCAGCGCAGTTGATTCTAGCTGCTGTCTTGGGTTAAGATGGGCCCTAATCAGCCTTTTCTGGCTTAGAAGAATCGCCTGGATCCCCAATGTACGTTTTTCAGCACTCAGGCC
>CAIZQU010000138.1 GCA_903935205.1 uncultured cyanobacterium
CGGTGCTGGGCGATGGGCGCCTCGCCTCGGGCTCTCGGGACAAGACCATCCGGCTCTGGGATCCGGCCAGCGGCGCCTGCGCGGCGGTCTTCCAGGGGCATCAGGGCGGGGTGAACGCCCTGGCGGTGCTGGGCGATGGGCGCCTCGCCTCGGGCTCAGATGACAAGACCATCCGGCTCTGGGATCCAGCCCACCCCAACGGCGCCCCCCGCGTGCTCTTCGTCGCCGATGCCGCCATCACCGCCCTGGCGGTTCACCCCAGCCGCCCCCTGCTGATCGCCGGCGATGCCAGCGGCCGGCTGCATTGGCTGCAGCTACCCCCAGCCCGCCTTTGAGCCGCCCTCGCCACTGGCGGTCCATCCCCACACCTCTCCCTACCCTTGGGCCAGCCCTGCCCCCAGACCAATCGCTACCTTTCCAGCCCCATGACCGACTCGACCATCCAGATCAGCGGCTCCAACAATCAGGTGTTCCAGGGCGTGCAGGTCGGCCGAGACCTGGTGCTGGGCGACAAGGTTGGTGACGACAAAGTTGCCGGAGACAAGGTTGCTGGAGACAAAGTTGCTGGCGACAAGATCACCACGCTCAGCCCCTCCACCAGCAGCCGCCCCCTCAAGCCCGGCCCCTGGCGCGTCTTTCTCTCCCACACCTCCGAACTGCGCCAGTACCCCCAGGCCGGTTCGTACATCGACAGGGCGGAGCGGGCCGTGAGTGCCGCCGGCCACGCGATTGTGGACATGGCGGACTTCCCGGCCATCGATCAGACGCCGGCCGCCGTGTGTGAACAGCGGGTGCGGGAGTGCGATGTGCTGGTGGGCATCTACGGGCTGCGCTACGGCTCACCGGTGCGGGATCAGCCGGAGGTGTCTTACACCGAGCTGGAGTTTCTCACCGCCACCCAGGCGGGCCTGCCGCGGCTGATCTTCGTGATCAACGCCGAATCCGAGCAGCTGGGCCTGCCCCCCAAAGCCCTGGTCGACCGGGAGCATGGCCACCGCCAGGACGCCTTCCTTCAGCGCGTCAAGGATGCCGGCCTCACCCTGCAGGTCTTCCGCAATCCCGACGACCTCAAGGGCCTGGTGGAACGCTCGCTGAGGGAGCTGGCGGAGTCGGCCACGGCCCCGGCCGCCGCCGTGCCGCCCTCCCGATCCGTGATGGCCTGATGCAGCAACGGCAGAGCCGTCCTCGATGACGGCCGATGCCGAGCCCCGCACCCCTGGGCTCCATCCCGCCCAGGAGCGGAGGGCTTGTGCTGATCTGACTCAGTTTTCTGGCTCAGTTTTCTGGCTCAGTGATCTGGCTCAGTAAAGCAAGCGATTGCCTTCATAGCGGGCCTGCAGCAGCTCCAGGCGATGGATCAGCTTCTGCTGGCGTTGTTCCTGGCGGGCGCGGGTGCTGGGGCTGCCTTCGAAGTGGGTGAGTTCGTTGCGCAGCAGATAGTCGACGAAATCCTTGGGTTCGCAGGCGCGATGGCCCATCCACTTGTGGAAGTTGCGGTGCAGGGCTGAGCTGATCACCAGCAGGTTGTCGTCCAGTGCGGCCAGATCCGGCCGCGTGGCCGCATCGAAGAGGTGGTGCACCTCCAGCTCGATCGGATTGCGATCGGCGGCGCTCGGTTTCTGCTGGCTCACCGCGCAGGTCTTGAACCTGCTGCGGGCCCGTTCCATCGCGGCGCGGACGCGGGCCTCATGGCTTTCGAGCACCTTGCGCTGCACCGCGAAACAGTCCTCCGCCACATCGGCCACCGCCTTCACCCACGCCTTGCGGGCTTTGGTGATACGGCCCCGCTCGTGCATTGTGCGGGCCAGGCGGACGATGCCGCGCTGGCTCCAATGACGCCCTTCCACGTCATCGAAGTCGGCGAAATGCACATCGATCTCCAGCCCCTCTGCCCCATCAAGCCCGGCGGACTCCTCCTCAATGCGGCGCAGGGTGCCGACCATTCCCTTGCCATTGGTACCCAGCACCCGCACCACCGAACGCTGATGCAGAAACACCAGATCGCCCTTGATCACCAGGGTGGAACGATCCTGGGTGACCTGGATGATGCGCCGCTGCACCAGGGCCCGCGTCACCCGGGCGCGGTGGTGGGTGAAGAACTCCTTGAGCCGTGCCAGGAAGCTGCCACCCTCGGTTTCCTCCAGATACTTGGCGATCGCCATCACACCCTCTTCATAGAAACGGCGCTTGCGGGCCTGGCCGGGTTCGTACTCGAAGAACTCACCCTCGATCAGATCCCAGGCATCGCCCGAGTCCGAATCGAAGAATGCACAGATTCGATAGAGCTTGCTGACCGGAATGCCGAGCATCTTGGCGGCCTCCTTATCGCTGAAGGCATCGCGCTCACGCCGCCGCCGCGAGCCTGGCTGAGACACGGATGGGGTGGTGGTCATGATCAACGGAAAGCGAGCAAGGAATCGCGCATCTTCTGCAGCCGTTCCATCACGCGCGGATCACCACCCACATCCGGATGGTGTTCCTTGGCGAGACGGCGGAAGGCTTCTTTGATGTCGTCGGCCGTGGCCGTGGAGGGCTCCAGGGCAAAGACATGCCAGGGCCGGAAGTTCTCCAGCACATCGATGCCGTTGATGCAGGTGGCGCCGCTGCGATTGCGCTCTGCCTGCGGCACACCCACCCACTCGCGGTAGAGCTTCTGCCAGTCGGCCTTGGTCTTGAGATCAACGCTGCGGCCGGCCATCGCCAGGTTGAACTCGCTGGACTGGCGCAGCTGTTTGGCATTCTCACAACCGAACACCCGGCACACCTCGCTCTTGAGCTGAGTGAGGGTGAGCAGCGGCTCCGGGAAGGGCTTGCCGTGGATGAACTCAGCAAAGGCGAGCAGGGCCGCAGCGTCCGGCGGCCCCAGGGCCAACAGCTCAGCAATGCGCTGCTGAACGGCAGGCCGATCCAGCTTCTTGCGGGTCGTACCAGTAGACGTACCAGTAGGGGTACCAGTAGGGGTAGGTTGCGAGGATCTGCGACTGGGCACAGGGAAGCGCGGCTGGATGCGGTGCTCCAGAGCTAGCGCAGCCATGGCCCGCAGTGCTGAGAATTGCGGCAGATGTCACGAGCAGTCGCATGAGCGAGGCCCCTTAATCATGCAGCCAGTGCATAGTTCTTCCCTGCGCCCTGCTCAGCCCTGGGTTTTGCCGTGCCCCCGCTGCTTTCGGACACCGCCCCGGCCCCGCTGGCACGCATCGCTCAGCCAGCGGGGTCCTCGGCCCCTCAGACCCTGGCCCTGGCCCTGGCCCTGGCCCTGGCCCTGGCCCTGGCCCTGGCCCTGGCTCTGGCCTTGGCTCTGGCCCTGGCTCTGGCCCTGGCCTTGGCCTTGGCTCTGGCAGCGATGCCATCCTCCTGGAGCTCGCCGAGGCTGGCGGGAGGGGTTGCCCGCCCAGGAGCCTGTTGCGCGTAGGTCGACAGGCCAGGCCCTGAACAATGACTGACCCGAAGCGGCACCGATCGCGGCCTCATCCTGAAACAAAGGGCATCAGGACCATCGCGGCAGCTTGATCGCAAGATCTACTGCGGCGCCATCATTCTGCCCTTTGGTACGGCGCCGCAATCGCGATGGGGATGAGATCCATGGGAGATCCTGTTCCGTTGTGTCGCGGGATCTCCCCAGGGATTTGGAGCGAATACGGCTACGCGCAACAGGCCAGGCCCTGAACGATGACTGACCCGAAGCGGCACCGATCGCGGCCTCATCCTGAGACAAAGGGCATCAGGACCATCGCGGCAGCTTGATCGCAAGATCTACTGCGGCGCCATCAATCTGCCCTTTGGTACGACGCCGCAATCGCGATGGGGATGAGATCCATGGGAGATCCTGTTCCGCTCCACAGCGAGATCTCCCTATGGATCTGGAGCGAATACGGCTACGCGCAACAGGCTCCTATCTCCCCTGGGCGCTCGCCCAGGTCGCGGACAGCGGCGGGCCCCTGGGCCCCTGGCCCCCTGGCCCCCTGGGCCCTGGCCCCCTGAACCGCTGGCCCCCTGGACCCCTGGGCCCTGGCCCCTGGACCCCTGGCCCCCAGGGCAAAGCCCCGTTCAGCGCTGGGGACGAGGCTGGCGGCGGATCGGACGCAGCACCGGCTTGAGCGTCGCCGGAATCTGCAGCTGCTGGTCGGCCCAGTGGGCAGCCAGGGCCGCCAGCAGGCTGTCGCGGTCGCCGTGAATGCGGAGCATGACGTTTGCTGAAATCGCTGGCCACCAGCCTGCTCCGAGCGGCCCACTCCAGCAGCGCCCGAACGCACAGGGCCGCGCAACCAATGGCACAACCGCGGCCATCGTTCGCTGCGGCGCCGCTCGGCCCCGCCAGGCGGTGCCGGTGGCGGAGGTCGCGCCGCACCACCCAGCCGCCATCGCCTGCCGCCATCTGCGGAGCCATCTCCGGAGCCCCAGCGCTGCGGCCATGGCCGCAGACAGCCGGCGGGCGTCGCGGACCATCCAGCGGCTGATCGCCAGCAGGCTCGTCGAGGGAGATGGGCGCCGCGGCCCACCGCCCAGCCAAGCGAGCGCACGGGCGCAACGACAGCGGGCAAGCCGCCCGGTCCGCTCCGGCCATCCATGGGTCAGCCTCAGCCCCCGAGGCCCCTGGGGCCGGCGTCAGCCGCCAGCCATCCCTGGCAGGGCGATGGCCACAGACCGGCTGGAGCGGCTGCGCAGCAGCAGGGCGACGCGCCCCCGTCGCCTTCTGGACCCTGCATCCAGGCCCGCTGTCAGGCTGGACGCGTCGCTGGTCTGCTCAGCTGATGGCTCGGCTCCGGCGTGCGCTCAACCTCTGCCTCCTGGCGATGGCGGCCAGCAGCGCCCTCGCCGCGGCGCCGCCAACGGGGACGGCGCCTGCCGCCCGCTACCGGGCCACGGTCCTCTCGGTGGGGGATGGCGACACCCTGCGGGTGCAGGCCGGCGGCCGACCGATCACCATCCGCCTGGCCTGCATCGACGCCCCCGAAACGGCCCAGAGCCCCTGGGGGGAGCAATCCCGGGCCTATCTGCTCCAGAGGCTGCCGCGGGGCCGTGCGGTCTCGATCGACCCCCACACCACCGACCGCTATGGGCGCACGGTGGCGGAGGTGATCAGCGACATCAACATCAACCTGGTGATGGTTGAGGACGGACAGGCCTTTGCCTACCGGCGCCACCTCAGGGGCTGTGATGCGAAGGACTATCTGGATGCCGAATTCCGAGCCAGCCGGCATCGCCATGGGGTCTGGCAGCTCGAGGGCGGCATCACCCGCCCCTGGGACTTCAGGCGGGGCCCCAGCACCGTGCTGATTCCCGATGGCACCACCCCGGGCGGCCGCCGTTACCGCTGCAAGGAGATCGGCTCCCATGGCCGCGCCCAGGAGCTGCTGCGCCAGGGCCACACCTACCTCGACGGCAACGGCGACGGGGAGGCCTGCGAATCGCTGCGGCGCTGAGCTGAGACACGGCTCCAGGCAGGTGGAGGGGAAGGGATCGCCCCGGCCCAGCGATCGGGTGCGCGGCCCTGCCATCCCGAAGGGATCAGCGGCGGAATCAGCGGAGGGCTGTGCGGCGAAGGCAGCGCGGCTGGGCGCGGCTACAGCAGGGCGTAATTCAGCTCGGGGCGCCATGCGGCCAGAACCCGCGAGACCTGATCGGGATCATCGATCGCCGCCAGCAAGGCCCGGTAGGCGGCCTGGGCAAAATCGGCCAGACGGGGCAATGAGACGTTGGCGCTCTCTGCACGAACCACCGCCTGGTCCAGCAGGGGCTGCTGACGCCTGAGGTCGGGGTTGATGAAAGCCACCGCATCCTGGCCTTCCGTGCAGTCAGCTGGGGAGGAATGGCTCCGATCGGGCAGCCTGCAATCGGGGATCGAAGCCGTCACAAAATCGAGGCAGGCATCCAGCACCTGATGGGGGCGCGCCATGATGGCATCAAAGCTGACAAATATCCGCGGGTAAGAATGGGTTGCAATGTCGGATAAGAAAATGGATTTTGACCATAGCCTGAGCGCCTGCAGATAGCTGATGCCCTGGGACTTATGCAGTGAATTGGCCACTTCAAAGGGATGGCGAACCGGAAGCACGAAAGCGCATTGCATCAGGCCAGACTGCAACCAGGGCTCAAGGCCAGCCAGCAGCAGGCAGAAGCGCGGGTCCTTGATCAGAGGCAGGCTTGCCCCGCCGTAGGAACGAGAGAGGGCGGCAATCAGCTGCGATCGCCATTGACGCGCAAGATCACCGTAGATCCAGTCTCGGGCCAAAGGTAAAGAGGAACTCCAATGGCTGTCGATGCTGGCGAGAAAGTCTTCGTTGGCATTATTAATCGACACCGATTCCCAGTATCCCTTGGGATTGGCCTCGTCCGCCGGGATCGGATCGGCCGGGGCGAAAAGCCCCGCCTGGCATAACAGGCCAGAGAGGGCAGAGGTGCCGCTGCGATGCATGCCGAGAACAAAAACCAGGCGAGGGGCAAAACGTTGGCGGATAAGAGCATCCTGGAGCTCATATTGAGCGGCCAAGCAGGTGACGAGCTTGCACGACAGCGCCAGGGTTTCATCCTGCAGTGGCGTCGCCAACAGCTGCAGGCGATGGAGTCCTTCGTGAAGGAAAATCATGGCCGCAACGGCGTGATCCTTGGCGAGGGAGTGTCGCTGGCAGGCGATCTGCCGATAGGCGGCGCAGAGGCTGACCCTATAAAGGGCCAAAGACGATGCTGCCAGTGGATTGATTTCCGCCAACGCCTGCAGGCATTCCCTCAAATCACTCGCCTCATAGGGAGGCACCGCGACATACTGATAACAAAGCTTGGCAACGCTGGACGCGTTGGATTCATCAGCGCCAATCTGTTGACCAGCCGCCTGCTGCAAGCGGCGCCAGCTAGCCGTGGCAACCAGGTCGATGATCGGGTTCACGAAGCGGCGGACAGGGAAGAGGCCGAAGGGCTGCTGACCAGCCGAGCAAAAAGATCCTTCAAGGTTGCGATCTCGGTGGCCGTGTGTTCAAAGTTGGCTTCCAGCACAGCAATTTTCGCCAAGGCAGCATCCCGTTGCTGGCCGAGACTGGCGATCTCATCCTGCAAGGATTGACCATAGGCGGGCGTGTCGAGATGTTGACCGATGTCAAGAAAATGGCCGATCAACTGCTCGGCGGTGGCCTGGCTCAAATCAGGATGCAGGGCGCGGTAATGCTCGTAGGGGAACAGTTTCTGAAGCGCCATTTGTATCTTGGCGCCAGTCGCCTCCAACTCCTCGCGCCTGGCTTCCCAACCAGACCGCTCGGCCTGGAGCGCGGCCCGTTCATCGATGCAGTGTGTAAGATCGGCCTGCTGGCTTGTATTGAGCTCAAGAAGCCGGTCTCGCTCGAGCTGCATTTGCTGCTGATGATCGGTGAGTTGCTGCACAACCCCAGCCAGGGAATCCCGCTCGGAAGCGAGTGATTCTCGTTCCAGCCTCAAGGCCTGCAGCGAGGACTCGATCTGGCCATGCTCCTGCCGTAGAGCAACAAGACTCTGGCTGAGCCGTTGCTTGGACTCAAGCAAACCATGAATGCTTTGTTTGAGCTCTGCGAAGCTGGTCGCCAGCGGCTCGACCGGTGAAGACTGCACTGTTGCCAGCAACACTAGGGCTGCAGGATACAGGCGATGCCTGCGCATTGCCCACCCGCTGCTCCGCAGCATCCAAGCGGCACGATTGCCCGCAGGCATCGGCATCAGGCCAGCCCCATCCGCGCAACCATCGCCCGCTGCCGCCCGCTGGGATCGCATGCACCCTCGTGCGCCTGGCCGTGGGTTGTGGCCGTCCGTCAGCCTTTCGTTGTGGCCGTCCGTCAGCCTCTCGCCCTGGCCGTCGCTGGCCGTCGCCAGCGCCTGGGCTGAAGGGCATGCCACGGCATGCCCGTCAGCCCCCGCACCCCCCGCACCCCCCACACCCACACCCCGCGCCGACGGCGTCGCTGCTGCTGCTGCTGCTGGGGCTCCAGGTGGCGGGGAGGGTGGCGGCGACGGCCGGCGGCAGTGCCGCGGTTCCGATCAGAGCAAAGGCCGCCAGCATCTGCGCGCCGGTGTCGCAGCCGTTCGTGTCCTGGCAGCTCATGGTGCGGCGTTCCAACAGGCGCCGGGCCGGATGGCTGAGCCTCGGCGGATTGAGCAGCAGGTTGACGATGACCACACCCAACGAAAACTGAACAGAGAGCAAGAAGCCCACCGGCCGCTCCGCCTCCATCCCCGCCAACAAGCGCCACGTCCCGATCGACCACACCATTCCCCAGACTCCCAGCGACAGGCCCTGAATGACGGCCGTGCGCCGCAGGCTGAGCAACCAGCCCCGGCGACGCAGACTGCGCTCCAGAGGCTGGAACAGCGACCCATCCCTGGCCAGCTTCTCCAGCACACCGTCCACCGCCACGCCCAGCGGCTCGGCGTGCTGCAGCCTCTGCAGCACTGACCACTTCAAATCGTCCCTAGCGACGGAGAAGGTCCTCGGCCGTGTCCTGAGGACCGTGGCCACCCCCTGCTCGAGCGAAATCCAACCCTCCGTGATCAGGCTGAGCAAAGCCGTCCGCAGGGCTGCCTGGCGTCCGCCACCCAGAAACGCCAGTTCCACCGCCGGTAGGTCAGCTTCAGGATCGTGCTGCGACGGCAGCTGCTCCAACCATTGGCGCAGGCCCGCCACCCACTGAAACGCCCCCCAGATCAGGACCCCGTAGAACAGCAAAAACACAGGGCCTGGCAGATCCAGGGGCGATGGGATGGCCGCATTGCTGGCGCAGCCGCTGATGCACAGCGCTCCCGCCAGCAGGGGCACCAGGCCGGACCGCAGCCAGGGGCGCTGGAGCCTGCCCGCCCGCAGCCCGCCCACTGCCGTCCAGCCCGCTCGGATGAGCGCCCCAGGTCCGCGGAGCAGGCCCCGCCGGGGCGCGGCGAAGCGCCGTTGCGGCGGCGGCCAGAGGTCGCTGGGAGGGGCTTCGCCGAAGCTTGCCCTGTAGCTCGCCAGGGTGCGCTCGTACCCCTCGCGATGGCGCTGCAGCTCCTCGGGCCCGCCGCGAGAGGGGCTGTGGTGGAGCGGTTGGCCGAGCACCTGCGGACAGAACTCGAGCCAGTAGCGGCGCGTATCGAGCAGATGCTGATGCCACGCCTGATCGACCGCCTCCGATGGGCAGACCAGATGGGGGGCGGTGATCGCCAGGTAGAGAAAGCGGCGGTATTCGGCCTCCACTCGTTCCGCCTTCGCCAGGGACCAACCCTGGTCCTGGGCGAGCTTGGCGGCAAAACCCAGCCTGGCTCCGGGGGGATCGAAACGGCAGCGCCGCAGCCGTTCCAGCAGGGCTGGATCCGCCGCAACGGCCCGAGGACTGGGACTGGGACTGGAAACCGTGGCGTCTGGGTCCATGGCGTTCCGGGGAGGGTTCAGCCGTTCTCTGGTTGCCGGCCCCCCGGTTGATTCAGGCCCGGCCCGGTTGTTGATGAGCCGCGACCGCAGAGCGCCCCAGCGGCTTGCCCCAAGGGATTGGACAGGGGGAGGCACTGGTGTTGTGCATGCGCCGGTCGTTTCGCCGCGGCCTGCGGGTGCTGCCCATCGCCCCAGCCTCTTCCCTGCCATGGCCTCCGCATTCCGTGGCCGCTCCAGCGCGGTCCCCAGCCCCCGCACCACCCCCGCCGCTGCCAGTGCTGCAGCCATCCCCTGCGCTGCCGCCGCTGCCGCCCGTCCTGACGGCAACAGCAGCGACGCCGGCAGCCAGGCCGCCCCAGCGGAGGCTGTCCCCGACGCCCGCCTGGCCTGCCCCTCCAGCGGCCAGCCCTTCGCAGCCCCGCTCCATCAGGCCTGCAGCGACGATCCCGCCGACAGCCGCCGCGCCCAGCCCGCCGACGGCGGCAGGTCCGCCCCCGAGGACAAGCTGGTCGCCAACCTGATCGCCCTGCTGGAGGCCGGCACCGCCCCCTGGCGGCGGGAATGGGATGGCCTCAGCGGCGACCACCATCGCAACCTGCTCTCGGGCCGGCGCTACAGCGGCGCCAACCCAGCCCTGCTCAACCTCGCCATGCACCTGCGCGGCTCGGCCCTGCCCTACTGGTGTGGCTTTGCCGAAGCCAGGGCCCTGGGGATCTTTCCCCGCAAGGGCAGCAAGGCCGTGCATGTGCTGCGCCCCCAGGTGCAGGGGGGCAAGGATGGCTCGCCGCAGGGGGGAAGCCAGGGCCGGCAGGACCAGGGACCGGGCAGCGTCGGCGGGGAGCGGCCAGGGGATGGCCTGGGCGCGGTGGAGGGCACAGCTGGGGGGCGCCGCTGGGTGCGCTACCGGCCCGTGCCGGTGTTCAATGCCGCCGATCTGGAGGGGAAAGCCCTGGAGGGTCTGATCCGCAAGCGCCGCCAGGCCGAGGCGGAAGGGCGGCGACCGGAGCCGGAGCGCTTGGCGGCGGCCGAGGCGGTGCTCCGCGCCTGGACGGTGCCGGTGAGCTTCGGAGGCGACCGGGCCTGCTACATGCCCCAGCCGGATCGGATCGTGCTGCCCGATCGCTCCGCCTTCCATTCGGCCGCCGCCCTGTACGCCACCTGGGCCCATGAGGCGGTTCACTCCACCGGCCACCGTTCTCGCCTGGCACGGGATCTCTCCGGCGGCATGGGGGCGGAGGGCGATGGCGGGCGGGCCTACGCCCGCGAGGAGCTGGTGGCCGAGCTGGGGGCGGTGCTGCTCGGCGATCGGCTCGAGATCGGCGCTGCCATGGCCAACCATGCCGCCTATCTCGACCACTGGATCGGTCTGCTGCGGGAGACGCCGCGGCTGCTGTTCCAGGTGCTGGCGGAGGCCCGGCGGGCGGCGGAGCTGATCTGCCCCGAGCAGCGCGCTGACGCGGAGGGCTGAACGGCGATGGCCAGGCAGAGGACCCGATCGCCGTCGGCCCCAGGCCGCTCCGGCCCAACGGCAGACGCTCCCGTCGGGGCGGAGATCCACCCGGAGGAAGGCCCACCCCTAAGGTCTCGGAGTCATCAGCAGCCCGGGCCTCGGACAGCACCCCCGTGCGCCCCGACCCCGCCAACGCCCATGCCCCAGACCGCCCGCCAGCAGCCGGCAGCTCCGCTCGCCACCACCCGCCAACCGGCCCAGCGCCAGCGGCCCGCCGCCGCTGAGGCCGAAACCCGGGGATTCGGCGGCGGATCGGGCCGCTCCCGCAGCAGCAAACGCAAAGGCAGCGCCCGGCGCAGCCCGGCCCTGAGCAAGGCCGACTGGGGCCCCCTGGGCAAGCACCCCGACCTCGAGGCGATCGTGGCCCGCCAGCGGCTGCATCTCCCCTTGTCGGGCCGGCTGACCGTGGCCCAGGTGAACCAGGCCTGGAAGCGCTGCGCCGGCGAGCACCATCCCGATCGGGGCGGTGAACACGACACCATGCAGCTGGTGAATGGAGCCCGCGATCGGCTGCTGGGGCGCGACGGCGACTGAGGGCCGCCGGCGACGCTCAACCCGCAGCCGAGGGCCGATAGTTGGGCTTGATCACCTGCCGGGCCCGGCCGAAGGCCAGGGCGCCGTCGGGAACGTCCTGGGTGAGGGTGGAGCCGGCCGCCACGGTCACCCCCTGGCCGAGGCTGATGGGGGCGACGAGCACGGAGTTGGCGCCGGTCTTGCTGGCGGCGCCGATCACGGTGCGGTGCTTGCGCACACCATCGAAATTGGCGGTGATCGTACCGGCTCCCACATTGACGTTCGCCCCGAGATCGGCATCGCCGAGATAGCTGAGGTGGTTGGCCTTGACGCCGGCCGCCAGGGTGCTGTTCTTCACCTCCACGAAGTTGCCGATCCGGCAGTCGGCCTCCAGCCGGGCGCCGGCCCGCAGCTGGGCGAAGGGGCCCACCTGGCAGCCCTCGGCGACGCTGCTGTCGCGCAGCACCGAATAGAGCACCGTCACCCCGGCGGCGAGGGTGCTGTTCTCGATCAGGCAGCCCGGTCCGATGCGGCAGCCATCGCCGATCACGCTGGCGCCGCGGAAGTGGCACTGGGGTTCCACCACCACATCGCGGCCGAAGCGGCTGGCCTCGCTGAGGGTGCAGCTGGCCGGATCGGTGAAGGTCACCCCCTGGGCCATCCAGTGGCGCCGCAGCCGCTCCTGCAGCACCGCCTCGCACTGGGCCAGCTGCAGGCGGTCGTTGATGCCGTTGATCTCATCGGCGTCGGCCACCTCCAGATGCACCGCCGGGCTGAGCATGGCCACGGTGTCGGTGAGATAGAGCTCGCCCTGGTCGTTGTCGCTGCTCAGGCGGGGCAGCACCTCCGCCAGGCGGGGCCAGTCGAAGCAGTAGATGCCGGCATTGATCAGGGTGTTGCGGCGCTGCTCCTCGCTGCAGTCGCGATGTTCGACGATGCCGCTCACCTGGCCCTCGGCGTCGGCGAAGACGCGGCCGTAGCCGCTGGGATCGGCCAATCGGGCGGTGAGCAGGGTCACGGCGGCGCCGCAGCTGCGGTGACGCTCCAGCAGCCGCTCCAGGGTCTCGGGGCGCAGCAGGGGCACATCGCCATTGAGCACCAGCAGCTCGCCGCTGAAGCCCTCCAGGGGCCCGAGCAGCTGCTGCACGGCATGGCCGGTGCCGTTCTGGGGCTGCTGCAGCACGAACTCCAACCCCGCCAACGCCGCCAGCGATGCCTCGACCCGCTCGGCCTGGTGGCCGACGATCAGGAGCTGCCGCTGGGGAGCCAGATGGCGACAGCTGGCCAGCACCCGTTCCACCAGGGTGGCGCCGGCCAGGGGCTGGAGCACCTTGGGCCGATCGCTCTTCATGCGGGTGCCCTTTCCGGCGGCCAGGACGGCAACGGCGAGCATGGGCGTGCTGGGACGGCTGGGCGGGAATCTAGGTGCCTGGTGCGCGTAGCCGTCATGGCCCCGGATCGATGCGGAGGTGCCGCTACGGGGCAAGCCAGAGTCTCGGAAGGATCCCATCTTCATCGCCCTTGGGGCACCGCCCCGATGGGCAGAATGGCTGCGCCGCAGCAGATCCGGCAACCAAGGCGCCAGGGCGCTCTCGATCCCCTGCGTCTCGGAACTGGATCGCGACAGCTGTGCGATCGGGCCTGACCAGGTTCGGGACCTGGCCTGTCGACCGATGCACCCCCGGGCACACCGGGCACACCCGGGCACACCGGGGCACACCGGGCCCCCCCGGCCACCCCGGGCGCCCGGGCCCCGGCCTGACGCGCGGCCCTGCCGGGCTGGCCTGAGCGGCGTGAGGGGACCGTTCGCCAGCTGAGTGGCTCGCTGAGTCGACAGCTCTGTCGCCAGCCGAGTCGACAGCCCTGTGCCAGCGCCAGGCCCCGGAGCACCGAGGGGAGCGGACCCGGCCGCCGGGACGCCCGAACACCCAGGCGATAAGCTGAGAACGATTCTCGCAGTCCATGCTGGTCGCTGCCTCGCCTGGTTCCTGGCCGTCGTTGGTCCCGCCCGCTGCGTGGCTTGCTGCGCGGAGGTCCGCGCCCTGGCCTGCTTCCATGCCGGCGCCGCTTGCCGAGCTGGAGAGCGGGTCATTGACCGTCTTGGTGGTCGTCTTGGGGATTGTCTTGGTGACCGTCTTGGTGGTTGTCCTGGGGATCCTTTCAGGAATCGCCTCGGGGATCGTGTTGGTGACCTTGGAGCCAACAGGGACGCCCCCCGCCACAACCCTGAAGCCAAGCCCGGTGCCGTTGATCCTGGAGTGCCTATGCCGATGACGACCGGGCTCCGTCCCCGCTGGTGGGGGCCTGGGCTGGCGGCCCTGCTGCTGGTGCTGGCGGGCTGCGCTGCTCCGGGTGGAGGCGAGTCAGCGGGCGGCAACCCAGGAGCCACCGCCCTGCCCGGCGGCGGCGGCGCAGCCGGCGGCGGCCGCGACCGCCTGCGGGTGGTCACCACCGTGCTGCCGGTCACCCTGTTCACCAGGGCGGTGGCCGGCGACTGCGCCACGGTCACCCCCCTGATCCCCGCCAGCGGCGACGCCCACCACTACCAGGCCCGGCCCGGGGATCTGCTGGCCCTGCGCCAGGCAAGGGTGTTGGTGAGCAACGGTCTGGGCGTGGAGGGGTTCCTCGATGGGCTGCTGGCCAGCGCCGCCACCCCCCGGCTGCAGAGGATCGACAGCAGCCAGGGGGTGGCCAGCCTCGGCAGGGGCGAGAGCGGCCACGGCGATCGATCGGAGTCGGCCGGGTCCCCTGGCAGCGACAACCGGCGGGAGCAGGGCCGCTCCAACCAGGAGCAGGGCCCGCCGAACGACGACCACGCCCATGGCCATACCGGCGTGAATCCGCACATCTGGCTGGATCCCCGCCGGGCCCTGCAACAGGTGGCGACCATCCGCGATGGTCTGGTGCGGGCCGACCCGGGCTGCGCCGCGGGCTATCGCCGCAATGCCGAGGCCTTCAGCAACCAACTGCGCGCCCTCGACAGCGAGATCGCCAGCCAGCTCCGGCCCTACCGCCAGCGCACCTTCGTGACCTATCACGACGTGGCCCCCTACTTCGCCGAGCGCTATGACCTCAGGGTCTCCTATCTCGTGGCCATGCCGGAGAGTCGACCGTCGCCGGCAGATCTGCGAAGGGTCACGGCCGAGGTGAAACGGGGCCGGCTGCGGGCGCTGCTCGGCGAACCCCGGGGCGAGAATCGCCCCTTTCAGGCCTTGGCCAGCGATCTGGCGGTGGCGATCGGTGTGTTCGACCCGATCGAGACCAGCAGCGAACGGGAGGCCCGTGATCCGGCAACCTACCTGCAGGTGATGCGCCGCAACGTGACCAACCTGCGACAGGCCTTCGGCGGATGAGTGGCCCCCCAACCCATGGCGAGGTCCTGGGCGGCGAGCCCGTGCTCGAGGTGTCGGAGCTGAGCGTGCGGCGCGATGGGCAGCTGGCGGTGGAGAAGGTGAGCTTCCAGCTGGCCCGCGAAACCGACACGGCCCTGGTGGGCCCGAACGGGGCCGGCAAGAGCACCCTGGTGGCGGCGGTGCTGGGCCTGTTGCCCCGCCAGAGCGGCACGGTGCGGATCCTGGGCCAAGCGATGGGACCCTCCGGGGCTCTGCCCCGTTCGGTGCGCACCCAGATCGCCTATGTGCCGCAGCGCCTGGAGCTGCAGGGGCGCATCCCCCTGACCCTGGCGGAATTCATCGGCCATGGCTTCGATCCCCCGGGTCCCCGCCTGCCCTGGGCCGGCGGTCGTCAACGCCGGCAGGCGGTGGCGCAGGCCCTGGAGCGCACCGGCTGCGGCGGCCTGGGGGAGCGATTGCTGAGCGAACTCTCCGGCGGGCAGCTCAAAAGGGCACTGCTGGCCTTCTGCCTGGTGCGGCCCCGACAGCTGCTGCTGCTCGATGAGGCCCAGGCGGGCCTCGATGGGCCCTCAGGGGAGCGTTTCCATCAGCTGCTGCTCGATCTGCGCCGCCAGGAGGGCTGGACGGTGCTGCAGGTCTCCCATGATCTGGAGATGGTGCGGAGCAGCTGCGACCAGGTGCTGTGCCTGAACCGCCGGCTGCGCTGCAGCGGCCGCCCCGACCACGCCCTCAGCCCGGCCCGGCTGGCGGAGCTCTACGGCTCGAATGTGGTGCCCTACCACCACCACCATCACCACAACCACCAGCGGGCCGGCAACCGGAACGAGCACCATGGCTGAGCTCCAGGAGCTGGCGGCGGTGCTCAGCCAGCCGTTCATGGAGCGGGCCCTGCTTGGAGGCCTGCTCACCGGAGCCCTGGGGGGTCTGCTGGGCAGCTTCGCGGTGCTGCGCCAGCTCTCGTTTTTCAGCGATGCCCTGGGCCATTCGGCCCTGCTCGGGATCAGCATCGGCATCCTGCTGGGCATCAATCCCACCGTGGTGCTGATCCCCTTCGCGGTGCTGTTCGCGCTGATGGTGAATGGTTTGGTGGCCCGCAGCGGCCTGCCGGCCGATGCCTTGCTGAATATCGTCTATTCCAGCTCCCTGGCCCTGGCGGTGGTCGCCCTGAGCCTGGTGGAGAGCTACAGCGGCGGCATTCAGCAGCTGCTGTTCGGCGACATCCTCGGCATCCGTTGGAGCGATCTGGCGGTGATCGCCCTGCTGCTGATCGCAGCCATCACCTATCTGGCCCTGAGCCTGAGGGCCCAGGTGCTGCTGACCCTGAACAACGATCTGGCCGGAGCTTTTGGTGTCAGCACCCAGAGCCATCGGCTGGCCTTCATCATCCTGCTGGCGGTGGTGGTGGCGGTGTCGATCAAGGCGGTGGGGGTGCTGCTGATCAGCGCCTTTGTGGTGATTCCGGCCTGTGCCGGGAGATTGTTGAGCCGTCGCTTTCCCCTGTATGTGCTCAGCTCGTCAGCCCTCGGCGGGGGCTGCGCCCTGCTCGGATTGCTGGGTTCGGGCCTCACCGATCTGCCCTCCGGACCCTGTGTGGTGATCGTGCAATTTGCGGGATTCCTGGTGGCGCTGCTGTTGAGTCAGCTGGGGCGTCCTGCCGCTACGGCCTGATTCCGGAGCAGCCCGCTGCCGGGGCCTGCCGCTGCCGGAGGCGGCCGCCCCAACCGCTAAGCCTCCACCAGGCTGATCGCCAGGCCCACATGGACCAACACCCGATCGCCCGGGCGCGCCTGAGGCAGGCAGGCCAGGCTCACCTGCTGCTGCACCCCGCCGTAATCAACGGTGGCCGTGCGCCAGAGCTGGGGATCGGCGCCGGCGGGGGGAGGCTCGGGGAGGTGGATCGCGATGATCAGGCCCGCCATCGCCAGACACATGGGGGTGAACCTGGACAGCCCTGCGGGTTTGTCCTACAGCGCCTGACGGGGTTCGGGGCCCGGCAGGGGAGGCGATGGCGCAGGGCTGCCGCCGATGGGGCTCAGAGGTGCTCGATCAGCTCGGCGGCGGGATAGCGCACCTTGGCCAGGGAGGCGTACTTATCGGCGGCGCTGCGGTAGCCGCAGGCGCAGACGACGGCGCTCTGATAAGGGGTGTCCTCCAGCCTGAGGATGCGGTCGTAGTCGCTGGGGCTGAAGCCTTCGATCGGGCAGGTGTCGACCCCGAGCAGGGCGGCGGCGGTCATCAGATTGCCGAGGGCGATATAGACCTGGTTGGCGGCCCAGCTGCCGATGATCTGGCTGCGGGGTCCATCGATCAGGTCCTTGTGGATCATCTGGCGGTAGGGCTCCAGGGAGGCCGGATCGAGGCCGCGACAGGAGGCGGTGGCCGTGATCAGCCGATCGGCATCGGCGGCGCTGACCGTGCGCTGGCGCAGCAGCACCACCAGATGGGAGCAGTCGGTGATCTGCGACTGGTTCCAGGAGAAGGGCCGCAGCTCAGTGCGCAGCTCATCGCTGCTGATCACCAGGAATTTCCAGGGCTGCAGGCCATAGGAGGAGGGGGTGAGCACCAGGGCCTCCTCCAGGGCGGCCCAGAGCTCAGGAGCGATGCGGCGATCCGGATCAAAGGCCTTCACCGCATAGCGCCAGCGCAATGTCTCCAGCAGGGCCTCGGGGCTGAGGGCGGTCATCGATGGGTTCTGAACGTCCCAGCACCCTGCCAGAACAGGCGGCGTTGCGCCAGATCCGGGCGGCGGCCAGGGCCTGGTGGGCATGGCCAGGGGGATGGGGAGGTGCGGCAGGCGGGAGTAGCGGGGCTGGTGAGGGGGGCAGGGTGAGGGGGGCAGGGTGAGGGGTAAAGGTAGGGAGAGGGTCAGGGCCAGGGAGAGGGTGAGGGCGCGCGATGGAGCTGCGCAGGCTGGGTCTTCGGCAGCAGGGGGCGCGCCAGCTGCGGCCCGCATGCAGGAGGGGACAGCCTTCAGTCGGTAGCTGAATGAACAGATCTGGGCGGATTCGTCTAGAATGGAGCTGGCCTGGTGAGTCCGGGTCGGATAGCTTATATTGCAGGGCTTGATGGCCATCTGACGCCTCAACTCCCGCACCTCAGGCCGACAGGAAAGCGTTCTTGGAGGTCCTATGCGGATTCGCCCAAATTGCCGTTGGATATAGTCCAACACTAGCCAACGCATCCAATGCTGCTTCTCGAAAGACGACGTTTCATTCATTCCCCCTTCAGCAGTGAAAGCGAACTTGAGGCTGTTTTACTGGAGAATTATGAATATATATTTGGCCCGGACTCTATCCTGCTGCCCAAAAAGCTGATTCGCAGCCCCGATGGCGCAGGGACCATCCCGGACGCGTTCGCACTTGACTTGCAACAACGCCAATGGTATCTCGTCGAAGCGGAATTATTGGGGCACGGAGTCTGGGCACATATCGCACCTCAAATTGCCAAGCAGATTGTTGCCTCTATTCAGCCAGCAACGAAGTCGATCTTAGAGCAGGTTCTCGTAGATCTCTATTTGAGAGATGATTCTGTTCGGGTCAAGTTTGATGAACACGGCATCCAGCAAATAGATGTTCGCTCTGTCGTCAACGACATTCTCTCCAGGCCTCCGGTTGTTGCCATACCCATTGATTCCATCAGCCGCGATTTGCGATTGTGGGCTGAGCAACAGAGAGCCGAAGTTCGCCTTTGGGAAATTCGCAAACTTGTTGACTTTGACAACCCTACACAAATAGCCTATGAGATTCCAGACGAGTTTACCCCGAGTGTTGACACAGCACCCGATGGCGACGACAAGACTGAATATGCGGTCTACAAGGCAACTCTGGCCGATTTGATTGAATCTGGCTTGATGAATGCAGGTCAAGAGCTGGTCATGCGCTACAAGCCTCGTGGCGGCGAACAACGAATCTATACAGCCATATTGTGCGAAGATGGATCGATTGACTTCATGGGTCAAACCTATTCAAGTCCAAGCTATGCTGCCCTCCGCGGCATCAATGACGCTGGGAGCGATCGCAAAACTGTCAACGGCTGGACAAGCTGGTTGCTTGCAGATGGACGAACTCTCGCTGACATCCGAAGCCAGTTCTTGGCCTCTGATTCATCAGGAACAATCCAACACGGCCATTCACCTGAGTCGCCACCTTGATCTTGGCCCCATACTCCTTGCGGCCAGGTGATGGCAAGCGTCAGCAGACTGGCCGATACGAGCGATGCTTATCCCTCGCACACGATCTGTGTGTCACCGGAAGTGCTAAGCATGGATGTCTGCGCTGCCCGCCTGGGATTGGCGCCGTGCACACCCAAAGGCAGCCCATGAACATCGAGACTCTGTGGGCAGACATCCAGCATCGCCTGTGTGTTGACTATGCGCAAGCATTCTCTCAACGCGATGTGGCTGCACTTCGGGATATCTATTGCCCGAATTCCGTGGTGACTCTCCACCAACTCGGCAGGAGCAAGAGTGGGCGAGCCGGGAAAGGCAAGACCATCGCGATTGACACAGGAAATCTGCTCACAGCACTCCTTCGCTGGCGAATTCCAGCTACCCTTGCGGTGAAGGCAATGTTCAGGCGGCTTGAGCAGCAGGGCTACGATCACTCAGAGATCAACCTTCTTGCGATCGCAGATCTATCAGCAGTGGGCGGCCCGCCCCGCGCGCGAGCCAATTGCTCCTTCGAGAGGTTTCGCGGCGATGGTGAGAGTTACGAGAAGGGGTTCGCGCTCTACAATCTGGCCAAGATCGATGGAGCATGGCGAATCACCGAGATCTGGACCTACGACGACCTCAATGCAGCGCCGCCGGGTCTACACCTCGACAAGCTGACGCGGCCACGTACAGCTGGTGGCTGATCGGCTGTCCAGAGTTTCCTTTATCCAGCACTCAGTTCTAGATTTGAGCTGCAAATGACCCAGCCCAAAAGGGCTCAACTGCGGTCATTGCTTCTCAGCCATCCTGCCACCCGATTTCAGACCAATGAACATGATCGGCGCACACCTAAGGTACCGGTACGCCTTTGGCCGAATGGATGAGGCCATGGAAAAAGGTTGGCTGATGGAAGCCATAACAATCCAAGAGAGCATTCTCTCCGGCCGCCTTCTGTCGGCGCTCCATTGCAAGGAGGTCAGCGTGAATCCGCGAGATTCCTTCCACTCGTTAATTGAAGGCTTCAGAAAGCATGTCGACACTGAGGATCCGCACGTTGAGACGCTTGCCGTTCGCCTGCAGGAGTGGCGCATGAAGAGAAACGAGTCTTTGCACTCAATCTGCCGGCATATTGATGATCCTTATGACGAAGACACCATCAACAAGTTAGAACACAAGCTCGTTGAAGCTGCCTAAGA
Organism: uncultured cyanobacterium; assembly: GCA_903935205.1. GTDB lineage: Bacteria > Cyanobacteriota > Cyanobacteriia > PCC-6307 > Cyanobiaceae > Cyanobium. The sequence goes on from CAIZQU010000138.1 coordinate 20,081, forward strand.
GGGAAGGGTTTTGGTTGATGATCTTCGCAACACCGTGGCACGGATTAAGCGCAAGATGAAACACAAGGCCAACTCAGCTGAGGCATGACCACCCCGTCTCTCGAAACGACAACCCCCCGCATGCCACCAGCTGAGCCCCCCAGGCTCCCTGCCTGCCGCAGTGGCCCAGGGCCCGGAAGGTGACAACCGGCCCGCCGAACCTGCTTGCAGCCGGCTGATCGCCGCCAGCTCCAGCCGTGGGCTTGGGGGACCAATGCCTCTGGCTTCTCTCTCTGTGCTGGGGTTGTTGTGCTGAAGTTGAGCAGGCTCTGGTGCTCGTGCAGAGAGCCGCTGATCAGGCCGATGGGATCGCTCCAGACCGGCAGCCACTGCCGCACCGTTCCATCCCCTCCGGCGCTGACGATCCGGCTCCCATCGGCGCAGCAGGCCGCCGCCCCCCTCCACTCCCTGGTCGCCCTGCACCGGCTCACCGCTCGGTCGATCGCTCTTCGCCTGCCATGGACGCAAGGTTCCACCGGCCCGCCACTCACGATCCGGCTCCCATCGGCGCAGCAGCCCGCCGAGCCCCCCCATCCCTGGAGGCCCCATGGCGGCTCGCCCGGCGCCATGCCTCCAGCTGGCCGAGGGCCAGGCCGCCGTCGTTGGGCGGCACCGCTGCGGCCCAGTGGGGCTCCAGGCCGCATTGGCGCAGCCGCCGGATCAGGGCCTCCAGCAGCAGGGCGTTCTGGAAGCAGCCTCCCGCCAGCACCACCACCCGGCAGTTCCTCGCGGCGGCGGCATTGGTCAGCAGGGCCGCCAGACCATCGGCCAGACCCCGATGGAAGCGGGCCGCGCTGATCCGCCGCGGCACGCCGGCGGCCCGTTCCGCCAGCAGGGCGGCGAGGGCCGGCTGCCAGTCGATCCAACCCAGGGGCAGGGCCTCCAGCCCAGCGGCCGGGGCTGCGGCCCTGGGGAACGGGTGAGCTACGCCATCGCCGGAGCGATCCGCCTCGGACCAGGCCCCCTCCCGGCTGGCCAACCCCTGCAATCGCAGCGCCGCCTCCCCCTCGTAGCTCAGCCGCTGGCACACCCCCAGCAGCGAAGCGACGCCATCGAACAGCCTCCCCAGGCTGGAGGTCCAGGGGCAATGCAGCCCGTGCCCCAGCAGCTGCAGCAGCAGGGCCCGATCGGTGGCCTGGAAAGCGGCCAGGCTGCGGGCGGCTCCGGGATGGTCCAGCGCCCAGGGGCCGGCGCTGGCCAGCAGGCCCAGGGCCACCCGCCGCGGCTCCAGGCAGGCCCGCTCACCGCCGACCAGGGGCAGGGGTCGCAGGGCGGCCAGCCGTTCGATCCGCTGCGGACCGATCCCCAGCAACTCGCCTCCCCAGAGCGGCGGCTGGGGCTGGCGATCGGACTTGCCGCCGCTCGCAGCACGGGTCGCCTCACCCCTCGAATCAGGAGCCGCCTCACTGCTCATTGCACCACTCATTGCACTGCTCATTGCACCGCTCATTTCGCCGCTGTTTTCGCCGTAGCCGAGCCCATCGGCGCAGAAGGCCAGCAGCGGCGTTGGCAGTCCGTGTTCGGCGACCACGGCCAGGGCGTGGGCGGCGTGGTGCTGCACCGTGAGCAGCGGCGTGCCGGTCGTTGCCGCATGGGATGCGGCGAGCTGGTGGGAGCGATAGGCCGGATGGTGATCGCAGGCGATCGCCTGCAGCGGTGGATAATGGCGGGCCTGGAGTTCGGCCAGACCCGCCGTCAGCCGCCCCTGGATGCGGGGATCGGCCAGATCACCGAGATGTGGCGCCAGCCAGACCCGCTCGCCACTGGCCAGGGCCGGCGCACACTTGAGGTCGCCGCCGAGGGCGAAGATCAGCCCGCCGGCAGAAGCGGCGGCTGGGGGGACTGCTGAGGTGGTGGAAGGGGCATGCGCGAAGGATCCGAGAGGGCCTGCGGCCTGGGCGGCCTCTCGCGAGGCGGCAGTCGCCGCTCGGGCTGGAGCTGAAGCTGGGGCTCGGGCTGGGGCTGGGGCTGGGTTCGCTGCCTGAGCGGCGGCTGGGGCGAGCGCGGCATCTGCAGCTCTGCCAGAGGCTGGGAAGCCGGCAGGTGCTGCTGGAGCGCAGCCAGGGCCGGTGGCCTGGGCGGAGCCGGGGAGCGGGGCGGGACTGCCAGAACTGGTGGCTGCCGCTGTTATTTCGACCGTTGGGAGGGCGCCTGGAGCGGAGGCTGGCGAGCCGGCAGGGGCTGCTGGAGCGCAGCCAGGGACTGCGGCCTGGGCGGAGCCGGGGAGCGGGGCAGGGGCGGCAGGACTGGTGGCTGCCGGCGGGGCGGAGTTCAGGCGGAGCGGTGGGGTCAGCGGTTCGGGGGCATAGCCCCGGGCCCGGCGCAGCAGGCAGGCCCGGCCGTCGATCAGCTGCAGCAGCGAGTCATCGAGGGGACGAGCGATCGGGCGGTTGTGGCACAACACGGCATCGGCGATTCCCGCCAGCCGTTGCAGAGCTTCGGCGGGATCGGTGCAGAGCGGTTCACCGCTGCGATTGCCGCTGGTGCAGACCAGGGGCCTCCCGAAACGGCGGACCAGCAGCCAGTGCAGGGGGGAGGCGGGCAGCATCACCCCCAGCTGCGGGCTGCCCGGTGCCACGCCGGGATAGGGATCCGGCCGGCCGGAGCGGCGGGGCAGCAGCACGATCGGCGCCGCCGCCGAACGGAGCTCGCGCAGGGCGGCCGGGCTGAGGGCCTGCCGGTCGGTGCCGGGGTGCTCAGGTTGAGTGGCTTCGGGGCTGCTGGCTTCAGGGGAGGCGTGATCTGGATGGGTGCCTTGCGGGCTGGTGGTTGCAGGGCTGATGCCTTTGGAGATGGTGATTGGAGGGCTGATGTTGGCCGTGTTGGTGTCTGCCGGGCTGGCCGCTTCGCCGGGCGATTCCGGGCCAAAAGCCCCGGAGCCTGAAGCGCTGATGCCGGGAACCCCGGAACCAGAAGCCCCAGAACCACAGGCCCCGGGGCCAGCTGCTCCGCTGCCGGGAACCCCGGAACCAGAAGCCCCGAAACCGGGACCCCCTGGGCCAGGGACCCTGGAACCGGACTGCAGCTCCGCCGCGATCCAGGCCGGATCGGCCACCAGCAGTGCGAAGGGCTTGGCCGGCCGGCGCTTGCGCTGCCGCAACCGCGCCACCGCCGGGCCATAGGCCGCATCCACCAGCAGCTGGAAGCCCCCCACCCCCTGGAGCGCCAGGATCCGGCCGTCGTTCAGCAGCTCCACCGCGGCATCGATCAAGGCGGCGTGGTGGGCGCTGGCCGAGCGGCCCGGGGCCGGCGGCGGCCCCAGGAGCTCGCGGAACGCCCCAGCCGTCGCTGGCCGCAAACCGGTGGCGCCGCCAGCTCCCGGTGGGGGCCCCCCAACATTTCCCCACGCAGCCGCCGACCGTCGCCCTGCAGCAGGAGCCGCCGCCCGCGCCGCAACACCAGCCGCCGCCAAACCACCAGCTCCCGCCGCCGGCACGCGCCCTACAGCCGTTCCCGATCCCCGGGCCCCCGCCGCTGCTGCCCGCCCCGCAGCACCCACCCCTGCCGCTGCCGCTGATCCCTCCACCTCCACCTCACCCGCCGCCACCAGCAGCGACAGGCGCGGACCACAGAGCGGGCAGCTGATCGTTTCGGCGTGGAAGCGGCGGTCGTCCGGATCGGCGAATTCGGCGGCGCAGGCCGGGCAGGGACGGAACGGCGCCAGGGTGGTGTGGGCCCGCCGCCAGGGGGTGGCGGTGGCGATGGCGTAGCGCGGCCCGCAGGCGCAGCAGGAGATGAAGGGATCGCCGCAGCGGCGGCTGCCGGGATCCTCGAGGTCCCGCAGGCAGGCGGCGCAGGGGGCGCGATCGGCCACCAGCGACGGGGCGATCAGGCCGATGGTCAGGGGCGAGGCCGGATCCGGATCAGCGGCGCTGATCGTCAGGCCCGGTGCGGCGATGCGGCGGGGGGCAAGGGAGCAGGGCTGATCAAGCGTCGGCTCAACCGATGGATCGGCGTTGCCCGTGGATGGAGCGGAGTTCCGGTCTTCGCGGCGTGTTGCGCCAGACCCCGCCACCAAGGCCTCCGTCGGGTCGCCGGAAGCGGCACTGTTCATGGGCCCAGGGCCGGACTCCGCCGGAAGAGGAAAGAACTCCGGCGCGGCGGGCAGCCACCGGGGCTCCAGGGGCTCCAGCCGGGCGCCGGGGGGCAGGGCAGCGGGCAGGTCGTGCAGGAAGCGCTCCAGATCGCGCCGATCCCCATGCAGATCGAGCTGCACCAGGCCGGAGGCGTTGTGAAGCGTTCCCGCCAGCCCCAGCCGCCGGGCCAGGCGATGGATGGCGGGGCGGAAGCCGACCCCCTGCACCACCCCCCGGCAGTCGAGCCGCAGCCGCGCCCCACTCATGGCTGCAGCGACGCCAGCGACGCCAGCGGCGCCAGCGGCGCCAGCGGCGCCAGCGGCGCCAGCGGCGCCAGCGGCGCCAGCGGGTCCAGCGGGGCCGAGGGCGTCAGCAGCCGAGCCGCCAGAGCCTCCAATCCGCTGCCGCTGCGGGCCGACACCTCCAGCACCGCCGCCCGCGGCGCCACCGCCGCAATCGCCTCATGGGCCCGCTGTCGCTCGAAGGCGACCGCATCGGCCAGGTCGACCTTGCTGATCACCACCAGGTCAGCGCTGTGGAAGATGGCCGGGTATTTGAGCGGTTTGTCCTCCCCCTCGGTCACCGACAGCAGCACCACCCGCAGCTGCTCGCCCAGGTCGTAGGCGGCGGGGCAGACCAGATTGCCGACGTTCTCGATCACCAGCAGATCGAGGTCGGACAGCGGCTGGGGCAGCTGGGACAGGGCCCGCGCCACCATCGCCGTCTCCAGATGGCAGCTCTGGCCGGTGCTGATCGGCACCGCGGCCACACCGGCCGCCGCCAGCCGGCGGGCGTCGTGGTCGGTGGCCAGATCGCCCACGATCACCGCCAGCCGCCGGCCGCGACCGGCCAGCTCCCGACCCAGGCGCTCCAGCAGGGCCGTCTTGCCGGCACCGGGCGAGGAGAGCAGGTTCACCACCGGCAGGCCATCCCGCCGGAACCGCTGACGCAGCAGCGCCGCCCCCCGGTCGTTGCGCTCCAGCAGGGCCTGACCCAGGGCCACCAGCCGGGCCGGAGCGGGAGCGGGCAAAGCGCTGGAGCCGGAATCAAGGCACATGGCCGGCGGAGCGGGGATCCCGGAACCATGACCAGGCCGGGAGGAAGAGGGCGGGGGCTGCAGCCGATCGGCACCGGGAGCCGCCCGCGGCCGCTGCAGCGGCGCCTCCGCCCCCGCCGGGGCATCAACAGATCTGCAGGGAGGAGAGTTCCAGTTCGCGGCCCTGGAGCAGAAGGCCGCTGGCGGCACCGCAGCGGGGGCAGAGGCAGAGGCCTGAAGGGCCAGTGAAGGGGGCGGAGCAGGGGGTGCAGAACCAGCGGGCATCCACGGTCTGGATCCGCAACTCCGCCCCTGCCGCCGGGCTGCCGGCCATCACCACCTCAAAGGCAAAGGCCAGGGCCTCGGGATCCACCCCCGCCAGGCTGCCGATCCGCAGATGGATCCGTTCGATGGCGATGGCGCCATGGCGCCGGGCCTCGGCGATCGCCTGCTGGCGCACCGCCTCCAGCAGGCTGAGTTCATGCATGGTCCGCCAGCCAGCGGCCGAGCAACCGCTGGGCATCGGGCCAACGGCGCCGCAATCCGGCGCTGAAAGCTGTGCCATGGCCGCAGCGATGGGCCGGAAGCCGCAGCAACCAGCCCTCAGGGGCGCGGCCGAAAAGGCTGTCGCTGAGGGCGAGCAATGCGGCGGGATCGAGATGGTGGCTGCGGGCCGCCGCCAGCGCCGGGCGGATGGGCTCAAGCACGGGAGCCGAAGCGGGGGGAGCCCAGCAGGCATCGAGAAACAGCACCGAGCGCCAGTGGCTCAATGCCTCGGCCAGCTCCGGGGTGAGCTGCTGCTGCTCCCGCACCGCCACGCTCGGCGGCAACGGCCCCAACGCACCCTTGCGGAGTTGCCGCGCCAGCCGCAGGCCGGCGCCGTCATCACCGCGCAGAGGGTTGCCGAAACCGATCACCAGGGCGCGGGGGGGCACTGCGGCGGTGGTGGTGCCGGCGGGGGTTCGGGCGGGGGTTCGGGCGGCAGGGGGGGCGGTCATCTGGGCGGTGGTCTCTGCAGCTCAGGGGGAGGGGGAAGACCAGCGGGGACAGCCTCCGGCGACCGTAGGGAGCCATGGGGGGCGCCAAGCCGGGGTAGGGGCAGATTCAGCTCGGAAACCAGCAGGGGTGTTGCAGAAAAAGAGGGAGGGGAGAGAGGGAGGGGCAACGGCTTGGAGCTGCCGCCTATTCAGGACCTGATGGGCCACTCAAATCTCAAGACCAACATGATCGACACCCACGCATTCAAACGCGGCCCGATGGGCGTGATCAGCCAAGCCGACTTATTATAGGGCACCTCGAAAATTAAGCGCTTTCGAGAGCCTCTGCGGACATGAAAAAGCCGCCAGTCAGGCGGCGTAGCCAGAGGCTCTTATATTTACTATTGACGAGATTACTTGAATGATGCCACCTTCTCAACAAGATTCATGCAACCACTGCAATACGACCAGAGCGCTGCAGAAAACGAAGGAAGTTAAAAGTTAGGTTCTTGAGGCCCCACCAAGCCTCATTCCTTTCAATTCCGATTTTCCTTGTCAGCTTTCCACCCATGGACATTGTCATGGAGCCAAAGACATGCTCCACACAAGCTCTGATTGCCGATTTGATCCGATTAAGTTTCTTGGCTGCGTCGCTGAGCGGATGATTGCGAGCGCCTTTTTCATGGATCAGGCTTTCGAATTTACCAAGGCTGAGAAGTTCCTCAAAGCATTCACCTGAATACGCTGAGTCTGCCCAGACGTAGTCATGTTCATTTTCTGGATCTAGCAGGCGAGGAAGCATCTGGCTGTCGTGAATATTGGCAGGCGTAACAGCATAACGACGGATGAACCCATGATCTACATCGATGCAAATACTGTTCTTGTATCCGTAGTAGCTGATGCCATTCTTTTTCGTCCAGCGAGCGTCTAAGTCCTTCTGCCGCAAGCGATCTGGATTTTCATCCCATCCTTCGGGCAACCTGCCGGCTTTGATTTCTTTGTTCTCGTCGCGGGTGTTTCGTTGCTTGGGAACCGGGACGAGCGTTGCGTCGATGATCTGACCGCCGCGGGCCTTGAGGCCTTGGGAGCGGAGGAATGTCTCGAACATCTCGAAGAGTTCTTCAATCACTCCCGCCTTACGCAGTCGCTCCCTAAAGAAGGCGACTGTAGTTGCATCCGGAATGCTGTTCATCACACCAAGACCAACAAACTCCTCAAAGGAGCGCCTGTCATTCACCTGGAATTCAAGTTCCTCATCGCTAATATTAAAAAGCTGCTGGAGTACAAGCATCTTGAAAAGGATCAGCGGATCAATCCTCTTTCGCCCTGCGTTGCTCTTCCGCTCGAGTGCGTAGCCTTGATCAAGAAGTGGACGAAATGATTCCCAGGGAATCGACTCAGACAGCTGCTTCAGAACGGGCTTCTTCTCTTGGAGCTTTGAAACTCTTTGTTGCTCATCCCAGAAACCTCGTTGGCCCACCGTTGCAATCAGATATTATTGAGTGATCATAGCCATAATTCAGCCAGAATCAAGTCCTCTTAGTAATTTTCGAGGTGCCCTATAGCAGCAGCAACATAGTGATACTGGGTCCGATAACGACTGTTCATGGTGGACACAATTGCCCAAAAGAGGTTGCGGCAGCCAGGATTACCCTGGTGCGCGGAGGTGGTTCAAGGAAAGACTTGATTACGCATAAAGCTCCGCAGACCTCAGGACCCTCTCCGGGCAAGGCCTACACATGCAGACTGCATTGGCGATCCGTTCCGTCATTGCCGCCATCTTAAAGCGCCTGTTGAACAAGAAGCAGAAAGCACCCAACTAGCGTTTCGCATATTTATTAAAATCAAAGGCATGAAAAGTGCCGCTGAAGCTCGTTTTCAGATTGCCC
>CAIZQU010000139.1 GCA_903935205.1 uncultured cyanobacterium
CTGGGATGCCAGCAGCGGCCGGCCGATCGGCTCGCCCCTTCAAGGCCATACAGATAGGGTGTATTCGGTGGCCTTCAGCCCCGACGGGCGGCGCATCGACGCCGGCTCCAGAGACAACACCCTGCGCCTCTGGGATGCCAGCAGCGGCCGGCCGATCGGCTCGCCCCTTCAAGGCCATACAGATAGGGTGTTCTCGGTGGCCTTCAGCCCCGACGGGCGGCGCCTCGTCTCCGGCTCCGACGACAACACCCTGCGCCTCTGGGATGGCGAAACCGGGGCAGCGATCGGCTTTGCGCCTTGAGCGAAGTGATGAAACACCCGATACCAACACCAGCCAAAGATGGGTGCAGCGCTTATGGCTGGCTCCCTCCTGCCAACGCCTCTGATCCAGTGCTTGATCTCTCGGCAGCAGCCACCGCCCACACCCTGCTGATCGATTACAATACAACGCATGCCTGGAAGTCCATAGGCCCATAGAGGTTCTGATCCATGCCGGAATCCCCGCAGCATTCGGCCAGTCCATTGGGCAAACTTGCTGGCAGTGTGGGTCTGCTGGCGATTGCCTTGCTGTTCACGGGTTGGATCTATCGCTGGCACTACTTCACCTATTTCCAGGTTGATCCCACCAGTCTGGCTCTGCCGGTGGAATCGCTATCGATGGCCGCCTTTTCCCTGCTGTTCAGAAGCCCGCAGGCACTGGCCCGCTTTCTGATCGGCCTGGTGCTGGCCCTGGCGGGGATGGTCACCTCCTTTCGGGCCATCCACTTCAGCCTTCGTCGCCTGACGCCTCTCCTCAAGCAGCTGCAGCAGCGGATCGGGCTGGTGGACAATCAGCGCCAGCAGTTGCGGCTCCTGGCTTCCCTGCTGGATGAACTGGTGATCGTGCTCTGGCTGTTGCTGCTGCTCTATGGGCTGGCCGCAAGCCAGGGCCTGGCCGATGCGCGCCGCGATGCAACCGATGAAACCTCCACCCTGCCCCTGATCACCGTGGCCATGGCCGGCAAGGAGGTGGTGATCGGCAGGGATCCGAATCAGTTGCTGGCAGTTCCCAGCGGCGTTCGCCTGTTCGGCAGCCGCGAACGCTATGCCGCCCTGCTCCGTGCTGATCTCAATCCAAGCAGTGGCGAATGGCACTGGCGGCTGCTCAGTGATGCCGGCGGTCGACTCCTGGTGATCCCAAGCCTGCCTGCATCGCAGATCGATGGCAAAGCCCCCGTGGTGCTGATCTTTGCCGATGGCGGCAAGGGTGATCGGATCGTGATCCTCAGCCCAGCGCAAAGCCGCTGATTGCCTTACCATGCGGCACACCAACATCCAGCCAGCGCTGACGCCATCCCGCCCCCTGCTCTTGCCCCTGATGCTGGTGGCGCTATGGCTTCCCGTGGGATCCGCTGCGCTGGCGATCTGGCGGCCGGCGGTGGTTCAGGCCAGGCCAGCCGCTGCCGCCGCCAGCCGCCAGGCCTGGACCGTGGCCCTGCCCGCCACGGCCACCGTGCGCCTCAGGCAGGGTGGATCCCTGAGCGGACGGCTGCTGAAACTCACCGCCACCTCCATCACCCTGGCCATGGGCCCCCAGAGCCGCACCCTGGCCCTGGCCGATGTGAGCGGGATCGATTTCGCCCAGCCCAATGACCTCTGGGTCACCCTGCCCCAGGGCCGCCGGCAGCTGCGGCCCATCCGCGGCCTGAGCCTGCCGCTCGATCCGCTGCCCAGCGCTGCCATCCGGCTCGATCGGGGTAGCGAAACCGCCGTTGTTGATCTCACGCCGGTGTTCAGCGAGGCCCAGTTCGCCAAGCTCACCCGCAACCCAGAGGTGGTGCATGTGCTGAAGCGCCTGGAGGTCACCCCTGAAGGCAACATCGGGCTATGGGTCCGGCCCTACGGGATGCTGCCGTGATCGCCAGACGAAGGGTTGCCATGGCCCTGGGGTTGGCGGCGGCCCTGGGCGCTGGCCAGCCGCCGGCGGTGTGGGCGGAATCAGCGCCCTGGGCTGAGGCGCCGGCGACCCGGCAGCTGCTGGCCCAGGCAGCGGTGCAGGGGGGCCGGCGGCTGGCGCTGGTGATCGGCAATGGGGCCTATGCCGAGGGGCCGCTGCCGAATGCGGTGAACGATGCCGAGGATGTGGCGCGCACGCTGCGTGCCATCGGCTTCCAGGTGACCCTGCGGAAAAATGCCAACAAGCAGGAGATGGAGGAAGCGGTTGATGGTTTCCGTAGTCAGTTGCGGCGGGGTGATCTGGGTTTGTTCTACTTTTCTGGCCATGGTGTGCAGGTGGCGGGTGAAAGTTTTCTGATCCCGCTTGGCTTCAAGCCAACGGTTGAAGCGAATGTGAAGTATCAATCGCTCCGGCTCAATGAAATCGTCAATTCCCTTGAGGGCACCGATGCTGTTGCCCGGGTGGTGATCCTCGATGCCTGCCGCAATACCCTGCCGCGCAGCTGGCAGATGAACGGCCGCAACTTTGCCGTTCGGGGCCTGGCCACTCCTTCCGACATGACGGGGACATTGATTGTGTATGCCACGGCAGCGGATAAGACAGCGGCGGATTCCCTGGCGGCCGGCAGCCGCAATTCGCCCTTCACCACCTTTCTGTTGCGGCATCTGCCGACACCCAACCTGGAGATCAGGGAGCTGATGCTGCGGGTGAGGCGTGATGTGCGGGCAGCCACATCCAGCCAGCAAACACCCTCCGAATACGGCAACCTTATCGATCACGTTTTTCTTCATCCCCTGACCCGTCCATCGGCGCCATTACCAGTCGTCGCTTCGGGCGGCAGCGGGCTTGCGCCGCCTCGCGAGCAGCCGCTGGCGCCCAGCGCGCCAGCGGTGCTGACCAGTCCCCAGAGTGCAGCATCTGGGGCTCCGCCCGCCCCCATAGCTTCTGCCGATCCCCCGCCCGCCGCCGCGCCATCCAGCGCCCCGTCTCCTGAGCGCGGGCTGGTCTATGCGCTGCAAGGCCATGTCGACCAGGATGTGAACGCTGTGGCCTTCAGCCCCGACGGGCGGCGCATCGTCTCCGGCTCTGGCGACAACACCCTGCGCCTCTGGGATGCCAGCAGCGGCCGGCCAATCGGCTCGCCCCTTCAAGGCCATCTAGCCCGGGTGAACTCGGTGGCCTTCAGCCCCGACGGGCGGCGGATCGTTTCCGGCTCTTTCGACGAGACCGTGCGCCTCTGGAATGCCAGCAGCGGCCGGCCGATCGGCTCGCCCCTTCAAGGCCATTTAGTAGGCCCGGTCCAGTCGGTGGCCTTCAGCCCCGACGGGCGGCGCATCGTCTCCGGCTCCTACGACAACACCCTGCGCCTCTGGGATGCCAGCA
>CAIZQU010000140.1 GCA_903935205.1 uncultured cyanobacterium
AGCAGGAGATCCTGCATGCGGCCCAGGGTATTCACCAGCAGGAGCAGAGCGCCCTTCATCAGCAGCTGGAAAATCAGAGGGTTGCGTTCGAGCAACAGTTGAATCACCGCGAAGCCGAGCTGCAGGAGATCCTGCATGCGGCCCAGGGTATTCACCAGCAGGAGCAGAGCGCCCTTCATCAGCAGCTGGAAAATCAGAGGGTTGCGTTCGAGCAACAGTTGAATCACCGCGAAACCGAGCTGCAGCAACGCCAGCATGCTGCCAAAATCACCCACGATCAGGAGCTTGAAGATCTGAGGGAGTCCTTGAAGTCTCAGCGTGCTGGCTTCGAGGCTGATCTTGCGCAGGCCCGCCAGTCCAGTGAGCAGCTAGGGCAACAGCTCCAGGCGATCCATGAAGAATTAGAGCACTATTATTTGCAGGCCAGTGCAGGCCGCCAACTTGTAGAAAGCCAACAGAACGAATTAATCCGCGCCCAGCGCATTCTCTCGCGCCTACATCCCAGCCCGGACACGGTTCCGCCTCAGCGTGGTGCTTTGAACGTCGAGGTGCTGCCGGCCATGGAGATCGGTTCTGCAACCCCCAGTCTCCAGGCTGAGGCTCTGCTCAGAGCCTATGCCGATAACCTCAAGCGTGCCGGAGTGCTGCTCGAACGATTGGCTCGCCCGTAGCCTCAGCTCATGGTCGGCCAGGGAGCGGCGGCAACGTCATGGCGGCACAGGGGTGAGCTCTGGTTGCAGCCTGATCAATCACCTGAGCGCAGCAGCCGAGTCCACCATCGCCGTCTTCCATCGTTTGCGGAGGGGAGTGATCTGTCACGGTCGCGGGCGTTGAGTTCTTCCTCCAGCTGGTCGAGGTACTGGCGAAAGAGCTCTACTGTTTCCCAGTGGCCACGAAGATCGTCGCTACTGGTCAGGACGGTTGTCTGATGGTGAACGGGCTGTGCACTCAGATCTTCTGCATGGGTTGTGAGCTGCAGATCCTTAGGCGCATTCACCCTGCCAGCAGGCAAGATGATCGTCTGCAGCTGCGGCAGATGGAAGCGGTTCTGGCGGTCAAAGCTGCACCAAACCTCTTGGCCAGCCCAGTCTTCCGGCAAGGTTTGGGGAAGAATGCTGAAACCGCAGTTTTCCGGTAAACCCAGGGACTGCATTCCCTCGCGCCGCTGATTGCAGATCACTTCCTGTGGTTCCTTCCCCGCTGACTGCAGCCAGATTCGGACCCTTTGCGTCTGAGCAATTCGGCCGGCCCAGCCCAAAATTCTGCCGTGCTGGAGACCATCGCAATGACCAATTAGACCGAGCAATTCACTTTGAAGCAGGGCCAGTAGAAGCTCGGATACCTGCTCCTCTCCAGTCATCAAGCTCAATTCGACTTGTTGACTAGCGTCAGGTGAAAGGGCAATTACTCTTGGCCTGAGTTGCCAATCGAGCGGAGGTAGTTCACCAGGAAGATCCAGGCAGAATCCAGGTTGACCGTTCCAGCCATGGGCCTCACAAACATCGGGCCGCGGCTGATTGATGTCGGCACGGGCGATCAGATGATCGCCTACCAGAAGACGCACCTCATGCAGCACAACCCCAGGGGCAATGACCCAACCAGACAGACGTCCCGGTTGAATCACCTCAATGCCGCCCTTGAAATGCAATGTCGGTCCCCCCCCGAGACTCAAAAGCCGTCTCAGTCTTCGGGCCGCTTTGTTCATGGCGCCAGGGCGGGAGTCAGAGATGCCAACATATAATACTTGTCTGCTGTCGGTTTGATTGTATAGGCGTTAGCGACACAGTGCCGCCATGCGTGGATGCAGGGGTATGCTACGCCTTTTCTGGCATCTACTCCTTGGCTGCAACTGGTTCTCCCTTCCTGAGTTTACGAAGGGAAGCCACAATTCTGTGGCTGAAGCTTCGTTTGCTGATCGGGCTTATCGCGACCAATTCACCTTGGCTTACAGTGTAGCGATGGTTGTGATCATTTAAATAGGTCTCGACGTCTTCATTGAGTTTGTCCGTGGTTGTATTTTTCCGAGCCGTGCAGCGCTTGCAGTGATCGCTTAAGTTGCCGCTCAACAATGAGCTGCGCATGTGTTGCGCATTGAAATTCGATACAATCGCGTCCAAATCTGCAGTGTTGATGTTGCCAATTGGCTCAGTCCAACAGCAGAGGCAGACATCACCATTGGCTTTGACCATTAGGAAGGACCAAGGATCAAGGCAGGCTTTTGTGGGTTTGGACATGGCTGCTCAACAGGCAAGTGAAGTTTGGATTTCAGTTAAGATGCCCGGATGTATATTTAGAAAACCATCTTGAGTGACAGTATAGCTTGCTAGAAGCTCGTTCAGCCGTGCCAATTCGGGCTTTGAGAGTGTGCTGAGCGGGTTGAGCTTGAAATCGGATTCGGGTGGTAAGGGATACTCGGTAAGACTGCAAAGCTGGACGGTTTTGATGTCCATGCAGCGAGCCTTGAGGAGAAAGTCTTCCAGTGAAGGGCTGTTTTCGGCACCCAAGACACAGCTCAGAATAAACTTAGGTGGCTTGCGCTTTAGCCGTTTGGCTGTATCTCGAATCGTTGCAATCGCATCGAGCACGTTGCGCAGCTGGGATTTGCGCCGTAGTGACGCATACAGTGCTGCATCAAAAGTGTCGCATGAAATTGTGATGCTGTTGAGTTTGCAGAGCGTTTCTAATTCTTCTTGGCCAAATGATTTGGCAGCATTGGTAATGATATGGCAGCGTGCTGAGCTGGATAGCAAGGGCTCAATAATCTTCGTCCAACCCTTGACGATCGTAGTTTCGCCATGGCCATTGATATTGATGTTGGGCACATTATTTTTTAGCAGCCAGTGGCTCACGGCTCGCGCCTTGTCCTCAGCCAAGTTCATGCCTTGATACCAAGGCTGGGAAACGGCACAGTAAACGCAAGCTAGATTGCAGTTGCTGGTGATCTCGAAGTGGGCCCAGCCACACTTGAATTGCGTTGTGACACTCATGAATCTGCACTGACCACGGAAGAGCTGACATGCATCTGGACTGGGGTGGCAGTCTCAGGATGTGTTGCCAATGCCAGATGGGCAATTATGCTCATCTTAGCATGATAACCCCTGCCAGACGTGTGCCTCCTCGCGCTGAGCTTGCACCGCGGCCAGTGAGTGGTTCTTGTCATGATCGCGACAGTTGTTGGCGCTGTCGCCGAGGCAATCTAAAGAAGCTTTTGCTACGTTTAACTTTTTGCCGACTCAATGTCACTCCGAGCTGGTCCCATGATTCGCGCGTGTACCGCATTGTGCCTGTGGCGATATCCAAGGGATTTCGCAGGAAAGTTCCACCCTGATCCGGATCAAAGCAGCGCAGCGGTGTTGTGTATAAGCAGTCAGCAAAGAAGTAGTGAATGACCTGACTCCAGCGTCTCAAATTTCGATCCTGCACCATCTCGCCTCCGTGAAGCAGGTTGGCATGCCAGATCAGAACGTCGCCACGCTTCGCCAGAAAGCGCTGACTCGTCAAGCCCAGGGACTCTACGGCCTGTTGCCAATGCGGCTCGAAGAATTGTTGTGGATGCTCTTTGCCGGCCACATCGGCTTCACTCAATCCCAGCGATCTGGCGCTGAGATAGGGCAATCGATGGCTGCCGGGGAAATAATGGAGAGGCCCACTCTCGAGTTGGATGTCTTGCAATGCTATCCAGACGCCGCACATGAAACCATGGGGGTAGCTATGGAAGTGCACCGCATCACTATGAAAATGCTGTTGGCTCCCGACAGCAAAGTTAAGTGTCTGGAAGGCAAAGGGCTCCCGACCATAGAGATGGCGGAGCAGGTCAAGAATCATCGGCTCCAAGGCCAAGCGGCGTATGGAAGCATGTTGCGTCCATCCATCCTGGATCCGCGGTGATCCCGCCTCCCCCTGAAGCCAGAGATGGATTTGGTCGGCCAAGCAGGGCTCCAGTGTAGTGATCACATCCTGGGTCGTGGCCAAAAAATCGGGATTATCAAGCTGAACCACGCAGTAGCCATCGCGATGCAGCATCGCTGCTTCTTCAGTCCATTTGCCGAATTTCCCTGACGTTTTGAGGGATTCAAAGTCTTGGCGGTCAATCAACGGTTGACCTGTGAGATCGAGGGCCATTGATTTTGTGTCTTATGACAATGTTCTCCTGACCCCAGTGGAGGCAGGCTTCAAGGAGATGGAGAGGTTCTCTTCCACAAGGCTCAAATGGGGACTGTAATGGGGATCGTTGCAAAGCAGATCCCCCCACCGTTCAATCATGATCTGTCGCTCGGCCTGCCACTGCGCATAGGGTCCTGCCTCTGTGGGCACACCCCGGGTCTTGGATTCATGGTGGATGAGGACTGCGTCAGGGCAAAAAAGATTCCGGTATCCTGCTGCCATTAAGCGCAGGCAAAGATCTACGTCATTATAGTTCACTGCCAGGTGATTGGCGTCGAATCCATGCACTTCTTCAAAGACTGCTCGCCTGATGACCAGCGCTGCTCCGGTTACCGCACTGATGTTATGAGCGAGTCGCAGTCGCAGTTGGTAGCCATCGGAATCGGCAGGTACATATTTATGGGCGTGACCGGCGATACCGCCAATGCCGAGGAGGACGCCGCCGTGCTGGATTGTGCCATCATCAAACAGCAACTTGGCTCCTACCGCACCGATTTCCGGACGCAGTGCTTGTGCTGTCATGACGCCAAGCCATCCGGGATGTGTTGCCTCGATGTCGTTGTTGAGAAGGGCCACGACTTCTCCCCTCGCCAGAGCAACAGCTTCGTTGTTGAGAGCGGCGTAATTAAACACTCCCGGTCGACGCAGAACTCTGATATGCGCTTGATCTTCCAGGGATGCTAGATATGCAAGGGTGCGTGGTTCGCGGCTACCATTATCAATTAAGATGATTTCCGTTGGCGGATTTCCATCGCTATATTGCTCCAGAGAACTTAAGCAGCATCGCAGCAAGTCCTCCCGGTCACGGGTGGGAATAATCACACTCACCAGCGGTGTCGGATCAGGGAGAGACCAGTGCAGGCGATGACCACCGAAGCGATGCACACTGACCTGGAGCGGCTGGCCACGGCGTTTGAAAAAGGCTTGCAATGCCTCGGCCGTTTCTACTGAGCTGCGCTGTCGTCCTGGACGATCGAGCCGATGATAAAGAACTTCGGGCACATGCAGGATCTGATCTCTGCGGCAGCGAGCTGTTGCCTCCAGAACAACGGCATAGGGACTGGCTGTTTGATCATCGGCTTGTAAGGCCTGGCAAGCTTGAATGCAGAGGTCAGATCGTATTAGCCAAACATGAGAATAATGAGGATCGCTGTAGAGGAGATCGGGATTCCAGGCCGGTTTGAACTGCGGTGTGTGGCGATGACCATGGACGCTGATGCTGTCCTCATCGGCATAGATCACAGCGGCGTCTTCGTTGTCGTGAACGACGACAGCGAAACGTCTCAGGGCCTGCGGTGCGAGTTCATCCCCCACCTGCAGAAGCACGATCCAGGTGTGTTGATCTTCATCCTGTAGTTGTTGGTCGGCTGGCAGGAGCTTGAAGCCGCCGGGCCACTGTCGCTCCAGGCTTTTCAGGGAGCGTTCACACAGCTCCTCGTTCGTGCGTTCGCCCCACATCCAGATCGCCATCGGGATCTGAGTCTGCTCTTGGGGTGCCTGAGGGATGGGGGCAACGGGGATGGCCCCCTGATCAAGCAGGGCTGGTTGCTCGACCTTGATGATCCATTCGTCATAGCCGACGAGAGGCAGGTTGCGGCGGCTAAGGAGTTGGTTGTAGCTTCGCCAGTGTTGTGCCAGCGACCGTTCTTTCCAGGTTGATGCTTGATAAGCAGGATGCAAGGCTTCAAGTTTTCTTCTCAGGCCTCGTTTGACTTTCCACAGCGGCTGGGGCACCAGGCGGAGTGTTTCGATCGTCGCTTGGCCATTGAGGCCGACCACTTCGAAGCTTGCCAATTCGGAGCCCTTCCTGATCCTGACAATCCTTCTACGTAGTCTGCCTTGGATTAACAATCTACCTTGGATCCGATTGAAAAGGCTGTAGCAGCGCGATTGCTCGCTGTGGAGACGGATGGTCAACATATACCATCCTGGACGAATCGAATTTTGAAGAATAAGCGTAGGACGCTGACAGCCCTCGCTCCAGATCCAGTCTTTGCGGAAGCGCAAGTTAAGCCAGGACTTGAATTGTTTCACTGGCGATGACTGGCTTGCATGCCAAGAATGAACTTGGTCAAGCTGAAACCCACGGCAGAAGCGGCAAGCACCGTAAAGAAGCCTTTGCTGCGCCAGTCATTCTCAGGGTCTTCTGGTTTTTGAGGCGCCGAGAGCAGGGCCATAAACTTTTGCTGGCGCTTGCTTTCAACACGCGCTTTCTCAACGGCTGCCAAAGCCAATTTATAGGAGTCTGTTGCGAAGCCAACCTCGGATTCAAGTTTGACAATATCAGATGTTTTTTGACCAAGATTGCGCCCTTTGCGTGAGACAAGCGAGCGCCGCTCTTTTTCAATCTCCAATTCTAATTCTCGAACCTGATCGGCTACAACCGTGACCTCCTGTTCGGCAGGATCTTTGAATTGTCGCTTCAGGGTCGAAAGCTCAACCCGCATCTCGACAAGCTTTTCTTGGAGTTTGCTGATTGTTTGTCCGGCCAGTTCTGCTTCGCCTTTGGGATCGATGACCGTGTTGGCTTCCTGGTAGGCCAGTAAGCGGTTCTTGGCAAGATTGAGTTTCTCTCGCGCTCGGACCAATTCGCTTTCCGCAAACCCCTGCTGCTTCAGGCTGATATCTTGATTGAGGCGGTTAACAAACTGTTCGCTTTTGCTGAGCATGAAGCGATTGAGCCGATAGGAGGATGCCGGATCGAGACCAACGGTCTTGAGAACAATGGCTCCTGATAGCTCATCCAACGACACGGCGACCTGCCGTTTGAAAAACTTAAGCCTTTTTTCTGCAGAAAGGTTTGGTTTGATTCCTGCGAATGGATCGAGGCCGCGACGGGCGAAGGCATCATCCAGATCAAAGCTGCGGCTGAGATCCGCCATAACCTGGGGAGATTGAAGATAGGTTTTCAAAAATCGCGCATCTTCAAGCGATAGCTGATTGCCGCGACCCAGCAGGCTGCCGAGTCCAGAGCCTGTGACATTGGGATCATTGTCATCCGCTTTGCGAATAACAAAATCAGAACGTGTCACATAACGATCTCGAGCAATATTGAAAAAGTATAAGCCAGACAGTGCAACGGGAATGATCAGTAACTGGCTGACCGAGAGGTTTCGCCAATGCCTTGCTTTCAGCCGCGGCGGTTTGATTGGGATCACTTTTGGATCCACTTTTGTTGGATCGTCTAGATCTTCAGCCCGCTCCTGCTGATCTTTCCTCAGCAGGAAACGGTTCATCGGATTGAAATTATCAACATCAAGCATGATTGTTGGTGACAGGGGGGAATGAAGGCCGAATCAGGTAGGTTGATGCCAGCTGATCGATCAGCGGCTGCGATGGAGCCCTTCAGGTGACCGGAACCGCCTCCTCCATACCCCGCTGTGCTGGAGCAGCCAGCAGTCGCTGGGTGTGGAGGCTAACGGCTTCGTCGAGATCATCATAGATTTCTAGTTTACCACCATCCAGGAGGAACGCCTTGTCGCAGTGCAGCTTCAGTCCCCAGAGATCATGGTCGACCATCAAGAAGTCCGAATGTTGACGCCGTTGCATCAGAATCTGTTTGCTCTTT
Organism: uncultured cyanobacterium; assembly: GCA_903935205.1. Lineage (GTDB taxonomy): Bacteria > Cyanobacteriota > Cyanobacteriia > PCC-6307 > Cyanobiaceae > Cyanobium. The sequence continues at coordinate 7,733 of CAIZQU010000140.1, forward strand.
TCGCGAAAGCGCTGATCACCGGCCGCAGTGACTTCATCGATCAGGTAAACATCAAAATCAAAGGCCATTGACAGGCCAAAGGTAACGCGCGAGCGCATGCCACTCGAATAGGTTTTAAATGGTCGGTCAAAATAAACACCCAGCTCGGCAAACTCTTCAACATAACGAACCTTCTCGGCGACTTTCTTTTTGTCCGCATAGATGCGGCTGACAAACGTGACATTCTCTCTCCCGGTCAAACTGCCTTGGAAGCCTCCCGCCAGGCCGACTGGCCAGGAGATGCTGGCATCGGTTTCGATCGTGCCACTATCCGGCAAGTCGATTCCGCCGAGAATGCGCAGCAATGTGCTTTTGCCGGCACCGTTGGCTCCGAGGATCGCGATGGATTCACCGGTTTCAATTCTGAAATTGAGATCCCGGAAAATGGTCGTCTTTCTGCCTTGGTAGGAGTAGCTTTTGGTCAGATTGCGAACTTCAATCATGGCGGCTGTAGGCTCCTATTTAATAGGTCAGGAGTTTGCGCTCGTTATTGCTGTAGACCCAGAGCGAAAAGGTGGTCAGAAGGACAGTGCAAATCAGCGCATAGTTGAGGTTGGCATCTGGCGTGAAGTAATCGTCACTCATTGACTTGCGATTCAGCTCAATGATATGCGTCAGCGGATTCCAGATGAAAAAGGGGCGTGTCCATGCAGGGAAAGCCCAGTAGCGGAACGGAACGCCAGACAAAAACCATAAAATCCTTGGAATCCAGACGCCAACTTGCTTGAAACCTGGCGACAAAAACCCGGCAATCATAAAGATTAAGCCGGTTGAAAAGCCGATTGCTGCGGCCAGGATGATCGTCAGAAAAAAGATGCCAAGGTCGCTCAAAACAATCTGATCAAGTGCGATCCAGGTGCCCGTGCAGACGACGATCAGGCAGCAGGTGTAGAGACCGGTCTCGCAGATTGTGCGGGCAATCACGGTGTCGATCGGCTTGACTGGCTTGTAGAATAGAAGCGCCTCATTGGCGTCCATTGCATTGATGCTGCGGTTGGTAATCTGGCTAAATATTGTAAACAGTACAATGCCAGATGTCAGGAACAGCACGGTGTTCAGGCTGCCGCCTCGATTCACGTTGATCGACGTCAAAAATGTGGTCCAGATGGCAATCAACCCCAGGGGCTGAATCAGCACACCCAGGAAGCCGCCGCGCACATCACTGACGCGAGTTCGCAGCTCGCGGTAGACGAGAGCGTCGACCACCCGCCATTGGACCTGCCAGCCACTGAGGCGATTCAAGCCATCTCGGCCCGAGCGCCTGTCAGCCTGTGACATTCGTTGGCTTGCCGCCCTGCTGGTATCCAACAGCACCGATTGAAGACATCGCTTAATTTAACCCGCCTTTCCCGGACGACTCTGTCCCGCTCGCCAGCCAGGACACCACATCCCTGCGCAACCCCCGCCCCAGTCGCGCCTCAATCCGGTCCAGCACCGCCTCAAGGGCGACCTGGGCCAGCTGCCGTGCCGCCCCATGATCCACCAGGCCCGTGTTCAGTCCAACATCCGTCCATCCCCGCAGCTCCCTGTCGGCCGCCATCAGCCCTGCCCTGAGGCGGAAGCCCAGGTATCGCCCCCAGGGGCCGAGTCCCGTGATCTGGCAGCCGCGGCTCTCGATCGCCAGCTGCCCATCGCGCCACGAGGCCGCCAGCGAAAGACTTGGCACGAATTCCAGTTGCAGCACCCGGAAGGGACGCGAGCGGTAGTGAAACAGGCCTGGCCCCTCCTGGATCAGTCGCTCCCTGGCCAACAGGGCGCTGAGGGGGCGATCAACCAGGGCCAGATAGGAGCTCAGCCGCTCCTGATCGGCCCCTGTCGCAGCGATCGGCACCTGCAGCTCCCGTCGCACCACCAGCGCCATCGGCACGCCCTCCAGCCGCGACTCGCGGTGTTGGTACAACTATGGTCGCTCTGGATCGATGGGTCGTGAGTCCAGCCACTCCCCAGGGCCAGCGTCTCGGCATTCCGGGGTCGGGCATGGGGCGGATCAGCACCCTGGCCCCACTGCTGGCCCCGGCGATCCTGGTGCGGGGAGTCGGGGCCTGCCGCCGCTCCCGCCTCGATGCGCTGCTGGCCTGGGGCCTCAAGCCATCTTCCCACCGCGCCGAGGCCATCGCCGCGGAACGCGGCCTGCCGCTCTGGCGTTGCGAGGATGGATTTCTCCGGTCGATCGGCCTCGGACCTGAAGGTCCGCCCCTCTCCCTGGTGGTGGATGACCTCGGCATCTACTACGACGCCAATCACCCCAGCCGGCTGGAGCAGCTGATCCCCCAGCCCCTCGGAGCGCATCAGCTGGCCCGTGCCCAGGCCCTGCGGCAGCTCTGGAGGCGGGAGCGGGTCAGCAAGTACAACGCTTCCCCGGAATCGCCGCCGCCGCCCGGTCGCTATGTGCTGGTGGTGGACCAGACCTTCGGCGATCTTTCGATCCGCCATGGAATGGCCGATGGCGAGAGCTTCCAGACCATGCTCAACGCCGCCCTCGCCAACCATCCCGATTGCCTGGTGCTGATCAAGACCCATCCCGATGTGGCGGCGGGTCGCAAACGCGGCTGCCTGGCCCTGGGCGATCCCTTGGCTGACCGCCTGCGCCTCTGTGCCGATGGTGGCCACCCCACCGCCCTGCTGGAGCAAGCGGAGGCCGTCTACGTGGTGACCTCCCAGCTCGGGTTTGAGGCCCTGCTCTGGGGGCGCCCCGTGCATTGCTTCGGCATGCCTTTCTACGCCGGCTGGGGCTTGACGCACGACCATCGGCCTGCCCCCCTGCGGCGCCGCGACCATCAGCCCAGCCTCGAGCAACTGCTTCATGCGGCCCTGATCGACTACCCCCGCTATCTCGACCCCCACCGCCTCCAGCCCTGCGGGCCCGAAACCCTGATCCGTGCCATCGGTCTGCAACGGCGCCGCCGTCTGGCGCTGCCGAGCCGGATCGAGGCCTTTGGCTTCAAACCCTGGAAGCAGCCGATCGTGCGCCGCTATCTGCCTGGGGCGCGAATCCGCTTTCGCCGCCGCCACGGCCGGCCGGGAAGCACAGCACGCTGCCTGGCCATCTGGGGCCGGGATCCGGGCCGGGGTGTGGCCCTGCGGTTGCGATGCAGCCCACCGCCGCAGCTCCTGCGGATCGAGGATGGCTTTCTGCGCTCCGTGGGTCTGGGCGCCAACCTGATCGCGCCGATCTCCTGGGTGGTCGATCGCAGCGGTATCTACTACGACGCCTCCACTCCCTCCGATCTGGAGAGCCTGCTGGCCGGCCATCGCTTCAGCGATGGGGAGCGGCGGCGGGCGGCGGCATTGCGCCGGCGCCTGCTCGAGGCCGCCCTCACCAAATACAACCTGCCGGCCCCACCCTGGACCCGGCCGGCCGGGGTCGCCAGGGTCGTGCTCGTTCCCGGCCAGGTGGAGAGCGATGCCTCCATCCGCTACGGCGCCCCGGGCCTGCGCACAAACCTGCAGCTGCTTCAGGCGGTGCGCGTTGCCGAAGCGGAGGCCTGGATCGTTTATAAACCCCATCCGGATGTGGTGGCCGGGTTGCGGCAGGAGGGTTCGGCAGCTGCGGATCTGCTGCAGTGGTGCGACGAGCTGCTGGTTGAAGGGGCCATGGATCAGCTCTATCGCCAGGTTGATGCGGTGCATGTGTTGACCTCACTCTCCGGTTTCGAAGCCCTGCTCCGGGGCGTTGAGGTGCACACCTGGGGACTGCCGTTTTATGCCGGCTGGGGGCTCAGCCACGATCGCCTGGCCTGCCCGCGGCGGGGGCGGCCATTACAGCTGGACGAACTGGTGTATGGGGCGCTGATCGCCTATCCGCTGTATGTCAGCCGCAGCAGTGGCCTGTTCATCGAGCCCGAGCAGGCGCTGGAGGAGCTGGCTGCCTGGGCGCTGGAGCCCCCCCAGCGGCTGGGCTGGTGGCGGTCGCTGTTCCGCCACTGGGGACGGTGGAAGGAGCGTATCGGTTCGAACACTGCCAGGACGGGACCGCTGTAGGGTTCGTGCCTCGATCCGGTTCGGGTGTCTTCCTCGTGGAACACGTTGCCATTGAGGGGCCTGTCCTGCTTTTGATGGGGCCGATCGGCACGTTTTTTGCTCGGCTGGCTGATCACCTTGAGCGCCGTGGAGTGGCGGTCATCAAGCTGAGTTTTCCCCTCCATGAGTTCGGCTTTAAGCCCCATCAGAGAGTGCCCTTTTCAGGGTCGATGGATGCCTACCCAGGCTTTCTGAGGTCTTTGATCCTGGAGCGCGGTATTCGCCATCTCTTCATGTATGGTGACTTCATCGATCCTCACCGTCTGGCTATCGAGGTTGTCCAGCGGCTGAACCGTGAGCAGTGTCTCCCCTATCATCTCGATGCCTGGGTGTTTGAACTGGGATATGTGCGGCCTAATTACGTCAGTTTGGAGCGGGAGCGTGTCAATGCCCGCTCCAATCTCAATCAGTCCGCCAGTTTCTATGCGGCTCTGCCAGAAGTAGCGGTGATCCCGACTGCGCCCAGGGACCCTGGCGTCCGTTGGCGTAAGGCCTGGAAGATGCCCACATTCATTCAGCATGCTTTCACCGCCTATCCGATCATCAAGGGTCCCCATAAGCTGCAGCCCAAACCTTCCTATCTGCTTGCCCAGCTCCATGGCTTGCTGCGCAAGCACCTCTATCGCCTCACGGAGCTACCGGTCCATCGCCGCTTGATGGACGGCACACCCTATGTGTTGGTGCCCCTGCAGGTCTCCAGCGATTCCCAGGTCAGCCTCGGATCGGATTACGCGGGCATGGAGCCGTTCATCGCTGAGATGATCGCCTCGTTTGCCGAGCATGCCCCGGCATCGGAGCGGCTGGCCTTCAAGCACCATCCCCGCGATCGTGGCTATAACCACTACGGAGCCCTGATTCGTGCTCTGGCGCAGCACCATTGCGTCAGTGACCGGGTTCTCTATTTCCATGATGGTGCCCTTGGCCCGATCCTCAAGCGGGCCAAGGCCGTTCTGACAATCAACAGCACCGTCGGCCTCCAGGCGCTCTATCACGGTGTGCCCACCAAGGTGATGGGTCGGACGTTCTACAACATGCCCGGGCTCACAGATCAGCAGACCCTGGCTGACTTCTGGCAAGCACCTGAGGTTTCAGGCCGCGGACTATATCGTAAATTCTATCACTATATGATTGAAACAAGCCAGGTTAATGGCAACTTCGATGGCCGCTTCCCCTTCGCCAGCCTGTTTGCCATCGCCCCGTCCCTGACCATCTGTGCGGCTGGTCCTCGGCCCCGTCCGTTGACGGTGGCCAGCCGAATCCTGGCGTTGGCCAAAGGCTTCCTGCTCTATTACGTTCAGCTTTTCGCGCTCCTTTTTGGTGCCCGATCGTTGGCGCGACGTTTGCTAGAGCAGGGCGCAAGGGATTGTCTCAGTGGGCTGGGTGTGAAGGTGTTGATGGAACGTCGATCCCTGGCGAACGATCGTCCCCAGATCCACATCGCCAATCATGGTCACCCGCTGGATGTGTTGCTTGTTCAGGGGTATTTTTGCGAATGCAGCATGACAACGGCAGCCAAGCACCTGCGCTGGCTTTTTCCGTTCTTTGCCACCAGCGCCCGCCACTACGGCCATGTCAACCTTGATCATCTCTGCCGCCAGTCCCGTCTCGATGGCCTGCGTCAGTTGCTGGTGGTGATGCAGCAGCGGGGGCGTTTATTCCTCTTCCCCAGTGGCTCCCTGGTGACGCCGATCACCGCGCGGGTCTCTGGCAGTCTCTCGGTGATCAGCCGCCGCTCCGGTGCCCTGATCATCCCCTGGATGATCAGCTACCGCGGCTTTCCCCGCTCCGAACAGGCCTATCGATACAAACCCCTCGCCTTGATCGGTCGGCGTCTGTTCGGACCCCAGGCCACGATCCTCTGCCAGCAGGGAACTCCGATCGATCCCAGCCGCTTCCCCAGCCAGGAGGCCCTCAGCCTCCATATTCGTGAGCTTTATGCCAGCGGTCAGGCCATGGTCGAGACGATGACCGGCGCCTGAGGGATGGCTGGCGGCGGCCTGGGGCCTGTCGGGAGGGCGGCAACGCTGCTGTCAGCCCGAATCACTGTCAGCCCGAATCACCAGACGGCCTGGAGATCCCTGACCACCAGCTCGCTGCGTTGTTTGGGCAGCAGCCCGGTCAGATCGCAGCGCATCAGAATCTCGCAGATCTGGTTGAAGTCCCGCGCCAGGGAGAAGCCGGCCACCCGAGCGTTGCCGAAGATCATGTATTTCTTCAACAGCAGCGGCGCCCGGAATGGTTCCTGGAACTCCTCCTCCAATTGACGCTCCAGCTGGCCGAGGCTCAGGGACAGCGGCGCCTCCCTGACCGGAGGGTGGACCGCAGGCAGGGAGGGCACGGGATGGCGGGGCGGTGGCACCAGGCCGTCGGCAACGAATGGGGGCTGCAGCAGATCGAGGAGAAAGCGGCGGTGCAGGGCTTCGCTGTGCTGGAGGTGGTTGTAGGAGACCATGCCGAGCAGGGTGCTGTGGCCCGTGGCCAGGGGGATGCTGACCATCGCCCGCAGCAGCATCAGCAACACCGGGCTGGTGCGCTGGTACGGCGAGGCCACCAGGGTGCGGCCGATCTCGGCGTAGGCCAGGCCCTGCCGGCGGAACAGGCCATCCAGCCCCGGATAGCAGTGCTCCAGGTAGGAGCGGCTCCCATCCGACCAGGGCTCATGCCAGCGGGACAGGCACATCCGCAGCGAGCCGGCCAAACTCTGCCGTTCCCGATCGAGGATCAGCAGATGCCAGTAGTGGGCGTCGCGGCCATCGAGATCGACCTTCACGGGCCCATGGGGCGAGATCTGGCGGTAGGTGCGGGCCCGCAAGGCCCCCACCCAGGCCGCGATCGGCAGAAACTGGTTGGGGGAGAGAAAGTAGGCCGTGTACTGGTTGAGTTCGAAACAGCGCTGCCCGTCAAAATCTCTGGCGATGAGGTCAGCTGTTGAACGTTCCAATCGAGGCCCGGTGCCACAGCTGCTCCATTCACGCATCATCGTCTCAGCCGCTCCAGTCGTGAGAACCGGAATGCCTGTTGCCGAACTGCCCGGTATCCCACCCCTGCGGCAGGGTGACGCTGTCGTGCTGCTCCACCAGGGGAGTGGCTCCAGCATCGATCACTTTCTGCGGGGGCCCTTGGCGGCCATGGACACCCGGATCGTCGAGATCGATTCAGCCCGGACTCCCACGGCCGGGGATCTCGACCGGTTGCTGTCAGCGCCGCTGCTGGTGGTGGTGCGCTATCTGCCCCGGGCCTGGATCGGTGTGCTGCGGCGCTGCCGCCGGGCCGGGGTCGTTCTCGTCTACCTGATGGATGACGACCTGCTCGATCCAGCCGCCCAGGCGATGCTGCCGGCGCCCTATCGCCGGCGGCTACGGGAGCGGATCACGGCTCAGCGGCGGCGGATCCCCGCACTGTTCCCCCAGATCTGGGTCACCAGTGCGTTTCTGGAGCAGAAATACGCCGCCCTCGGGGCCGTGCGCCTTCCCCTCTCTCCCCACCCGGATCTGCTGCTGCAGCGGCCGCGTCTGCAGCTGGCCTACCTGGGCACCAGCGTCCATCAGCTGGAGTTCGCCTGGCTGCGGCCCCTGCTCGCCTCGGTGCTGGAGCGCTATCCCCAGGCCCATGTGGATCTGTTCGGTGATCTCAGCATCAACCGCCAGTTTCGGGACCTGCCCAGGGTCAGGATTCTCCATCCGATGACCTGGAGCAACTACCTGGCGGAGACCGGAGCCGGTCGTGTCGATCTGCTGCTCAGCCCCCTGCTTGCCAGCCCGTTCAATGCCGCCAGGGCGGAGGTCAAGGTCATCGATGCCGCCCGCTGCGGCGCCGCCGGCCTCTATTCCGATCGCCCCCCCTACAGCGGCTTCGTCCGCGATGGCATCGATGGCCTGCTGCTGGCCGATGACCAGCAGCTGTGGCTGGCGGCGATCGCGCGGTTGATCGAGGATCCCGGGCTGCGGCAGCGGCTGGCGGCCGCCGGGCGCCGCCGGGCCCTGGCCCTGTGCCAGCACGGGACGACGACCGCGCCGGGACCGGCCCAGCCCCCGGCCCCCGGGGGCTGATGGCACTCCTGCCGTTCGTGGGACACTTTGCAGGCCCTACGGGCTACTCCCGCCATGGCACCCCGCGAGGCACCCATGCAACGCCCTGGTCAGGCTCCCGGCCCACTGCCGCTGGTGCTGCTCACCCTGTTTCTGCTCCCGGCGGCCCCTGCCCTGGCCCAGGCCTCAACCAGTCCCGGCAGCCGTGCCTATGGGGCCGCTGCCGTCGAGACCTTCCAGGTCGATCCAGGCCTGGCCGGACCGATCCGCTACCGGCTGGGACCGGGGGACAGGCTGAAGATGTCGGTGTTCCGGATGGAGGGCTACGAGACCGTGGCCGAGGTCCTCAGCGACGGCACCATCAGCCTGCCCCGGCTGGGCAGCGTGCCGGTCTGGGGTCTCAGCCTCGATCAGGCCCGCAAGCGGATCACGGCGGGCTATGCCACCATCCTGCGCCGACCGATCGTTTATCTCGATCTGGTCGAGGCTCGCCCGGTGCGGGTGGCGATCAGCGGCGAAGTGCAGCGGCCGGGTTTATACAGCATCGGTAAAGGCGGCACCAACCAGCTCAGCAGCAGTGGCGGCGGTCCCAGCAGCGGCACCACGATTCAGACCAGCGGCTGGCCGACCCTGCTGGAGGCGATCCAGAAGGCCGGCGGTCTGACCGCCTACGGCGATCTGCGACGCCTCACCGTGCAGCGGGCCACCGGGGGGCCGGGCAGTCCGGTGCGCAGCCTGCAGTTCAACTTCCTGCCGGTGCTCAGCGGCGGTGGGCCGATCACCAATCCCCTCCTCTACGACGGCGACAGCATCCTCGTGCCGCGGGCCGAGGATCTCAGCCAGAGCGAACTCCTGGCGGTGGCCTCCTCCACCTTTGCCCCCGACACGATCGCCGTGAATGTGGTCGGAGAAGTGCAGCGACCCGGACTCCAGAGCGTGAAGGCCAACAGCCCCCTCTCCGGGGCCCTCCTCGCCGCCGGCGGCCTGACCCGCCGGGCCAGCGAGGAGCGGGTGCGCTTGCTGCGGCTCCAGCCCTCCGGTGCCATCAAGCAGGCCGTCATTCGCTTCAGTCCCGCCGCGCCGCTCGGTTCGGCCCAGAATCCACCCCTGCAGCAGGGGGATGTGATCGTGGTCGATCGCCATGGCTGGGCCAAGACCAGCGACGGCGTCTCCGATGCCCTCTCGCCGATCGGGCCGGTGATCAATGCGGCGTCGCTGTTCCGCCTGCTGGGGCTCTGAGCGGATCAGGCCGGTCTCCTGCCCTGGGCCGAGGCTCTGGCCCTCTGCGGGTCGCCGCTGGCTCAGGGGCGCCTGACGCACGGCTGCCGGTCCCCCTCTGCGGTGTTTGCGGGGCTCGGGAGACCTGGCAGCGGCCCCGCCGGCCGGAGCGGCGCCAGGCTGCGGGGGGCCTACAGCGGTTGAATGCCTCCCCCCAGGGCTGAGGCTTCGAGCCAGCGCTGGATCGGTTCCGGCAGGGGGCAGCGGCGCCGGCTGCCGCTGCTGATCGCCAGATGGCGGATCAGGCCCCGGGCCACCTCCTCGCTGCCGTCCCGCTGGAAGCGATAGATCACCTCAAAGGCCATCGGGTCGAGGCGTCGGGGCTCGAGCAGGATCAGCAGCCGGTCGCCGCAGACCAGCGGTCGCCGGTAGTCGGCGCTGCAGTGGACGATCGGCAGGGCCACCGCTGCCGGGTCGGCCCCCGGGCGGGGGGGTGGTGTGATGGGCCCCTGGTCCGCTGCGCCGACGCTGGCCCGGTTGCTGTCCCCGTCGCCATTCCGGTCCCGGTTGCCGTCCGTCAGCGCCTCAGGGGTGGGCCGTGGGGCCATGGCCGCCATGGCCGCCCCGGGGAACACGGTCGATGCTGCGATGCCGTAGCGCTCCAGGCTCTCCTCCCAGGCCTCATGGCACCAGCGCAGCAGCTGATGGAAATGCATCACGCCGGCGGCGTCGGTGTCGCCGAAGCGCACGCGGCGCTCCAGCCGGAGCCAGGGGGGCGGGGCCGTGGTGGCCATGGCGGGCAAGGCGTCGGTGGGGAGGCGCCGGGCCATCCTCCGACCCTGGCTGGCGAGGGGAGTGCAACGGGAGGCCACTCGGCGCGTGGGGCGTCGGCCTGTGGCCCCCCAGGCCGACGCCCCACCGAAGCGGTGAACCGTTTGCGTCCACGGCCTGTGGCGATGGCCAAGGCCTGCAATCAGCGGCAAGCCCATCGTGCTTCCCGGTCGCCTCTGCCCCTGGGCGGCATCATGCGCAGGCAGGGCTGGGTTATTGCGCTGGCAATCCGGGCGTTCAGCGCCGTCATAGACAGTGGCATCAGGCAGGCCAAAATGGCCAAAGATCCTTGGGGTTGCATGGTGGCCAGTGTCGTTTTTGCTCGGGTGGTAAGCCGCTTTCGCTTTCCCCTCCTCAGCCGGTCGAGCGCGGCCACCTCCCGGCTCAGGTCGACGCGGGCCTAGGACATGGCACGGGTCTTCCTCTCCCATTCCAGCCGAGATGAGGCTGCCTCCCGCTGGCTGGCGGATTGGTTGGTTCGCCAGGGATTCGAGGCTCCTTTTCTCGATTTCGATAAGCATTCCGGCATTCCACCTGGCGCCGATTGGGAACGCACCCTCTACCGCGAAATCGCCAGCTCCCAGGCCCTGTTGATCGTGCAGAGCAGCCACTGGAATGCCTCCAAGTGGTGCTTTGCCGAGTACACCCAGGCCCGCGCCCTCGGCAAGCCTGTTTTTCAGCTTGTTGGCGTGCCAGGCCTGCTCCCCGAAGCGGTTGGTGCTGACGAGGATCCGATCAACCGTGATCTGCAGCAGCTCGATCTCCGCCGGGATCGAGACGCGGCTCTGGAGTCCCTGGCGCACGAACTCACCGTCCTGGCCCTGCAGGATCACGGCGGCTTTACCTGGGATCCAGCGCGACCTCCCTATCCGGGCCTGTTGAGCTTCGATTGGGAGGATGCCGCTGTGTTTTTCGGGAGGGATGAGGAGATCCGCGAGCTGATTGAGCGGCTGCAGGTGGTGCGCATCCAGGGCAGTGGCCGGCTGGTGGTGTTGCTCGGTGCTTCCGGATCAGGCAAATCCTCGTTGCTGCGGGCCGGAGTGTTGCCCCGCCTGGCCCGCAGCGGGCACCAATGGTTGCCGCTGTCGCCCTTCCGGCCCCGGGTTGACCCCTGCGCCGCCCTGGCCCAGGCCATGGCCAACGCCCTGCAAGGGAAGCGAGATGCTGTTGCGCTTGATCGCCAGCTCCGCGAGGCGACAGGCGACGAGCAGCTGGCAGGACTGCTCAATCACCTGGTCGCCGAACTGCGGCAGGTGAGCCAGCGGCCTGAGGCCCAGATCCTGATCAGCGTCGATCAGGCTGAGGAGTTGTTCACGGACTGTGCGCCGGAGCAAAGCCGATGGTTCTTGACCCTGCTGAGCCAGGCGCTGACGGCATGCCCAAGTATTCAGGTGGTATTCACCCTGCGTTCTGATTTCCTGGGACTGCTCCAGGCCGCCCCTGGCCTGACGGCCCCCTTGCAGGAGGTGTCGCTGCAGCCCTTTCCGCTCGATCGCATTCCAGATGTGATCAGGGGCCCCGCCCGGCTGGCTGGGATCACCGTGGAGGACAGCTTCGTGCAGGCTGCCATTCGTGATGCCAACACGGAGGATGCCCTACCCCTGCTGGCCTTTGCTCTGCGCGAGATCTGCGAGCGCAAGGGAGCTGATCGTCTGCTTTCGCTGACGGATTACGAGACCCTGGCCGATGGCGCCGAGCAGCTCTCCCCCCTCGAGAACGCCGTGCGCCGGGCCGCGGATGGGGTGCTTGCCATCTGTCAGCCCACGACCGAGGAGCTGCAGGCCCTGCGCGACGCCTTCGTGCCCAGCATGGTGTGCATCAACGATCAGAAGGACTACAGCCGCCGACCAGCCCGCTGGAACAGCCTCCCTCCCTTGGCCTGGCCCCTGCTCAGTCACCTGGTGGATGCCCGCCTGCTGCTCGTGGAGCAGCGCGAAGACGAGCGATGGCTGGAGGTGTCCCATGAGGCTCTGTTGCGCAAGTGGCCCGTGCTGCGCCAGTGGATCGATGCCTGCCGCGATCTCCTGGTGGGCTGCCAGCAGCTTGAGCCGGCCCTGCGGGACTGGCAACAGGCCAGCGAACCCGACAAGACAGCCTCCCTGCTTACGGGCCTGAATCTGGCCCGCGCCAGCACATGGCTTGAGGAGAGGCCCCAGCAGCTCAGCCCGGAACTGCGTCGCTTCATCGCGGCAAGCCTTGATCATCGAAATCGGTTGATCCGGCTGCGGCGGCGCACCCAGCAGCAGGTGGTGGGCGGGCTCAGCTTCCTGCTGTTGCTGGCCAGCGGCGCCTGGGTATGGGGGGAAATCGCTCGCCAGCAGGCCCACCAGGCCCAGACCCGGCAGTTCCAGAGCACCCACCTCTCGTTGTTGGAGGACGACCCGATGCAGAGCGTGGTGCACGGGCTGGCCGCCATGGCCCGGCTGCGGGGCAATTTGCAGCAAGCCCTGCCCCTGGCTATCAGCCTGAATCGGGCGGTGGAGCGCAACGGTCTGCAGCGCCTCTGGTTGAGCGGACAAGATGAGGTGTGGAGCCTGGCTGAAACGCCCAGTGGCCGGGTGATCAGTGGTGGGCGGGATGGCAGCCTGCGCTTCTGGCGGGCCGATGGCCAGCCGGAGCCGGGCACGCTGCAGACCAGCCGGAGCCGGGCACGCTGCAGACCAGCCATAGCGCCGGGGTGCGTGGCCTGGTCGTGATCAGCGATCAGGAGTGGTGGACCGCCGGTGACGACGGGCTGCTCCAGCATTGGATCGGTGGGCTTCGCCAGGGCCCGCCGATCGTGACCGGCCACGGCTCGGTTCAGTCCTTGGTGCGGACGCCGGATGGCCAGCTGTTGAGCGCAGGCATCGATGGCTTTCTGCGTCGCTGGGATCTCCGCACCGGCCAGTCCCTGGGACGACCCCTGCGCAGCGGCCACCTTGAGGTCTGGAGTCTGGTGGTGTTGCCCAATGGCGACTGGGTCAGCGGTGGTCGGGAGGGTCGGCTGCAGTGGTGGCGCGAGGGCAGGCCCAGGGGGATGCCGATACCAAGTGGCCAGGGGGCGGTGAGCGCCCTGGTGGCGTTGCCGGGAAACGCCATTCTCAGCGGTGGCGATGATGGCCGCTTGCGGTACTGGGATTCGGTCGGCCATCTGCTGCGCAGCTTCAACAGTGGACACAACAGCATCATGAGTTTGTTGCGCTTGCGCCAGGGATCGATTCTCAGCGGTGGGAGCGAACGCTTGACCGAGGCAGAAAGCAGCTCCATTCGCTCCTGGCTGCCGCCTAAGACCGGGCTGGACAACCAGATCCTTCCCGGTCAGATCGAGAGCCTCAGCCTGGTGGAGCTCTGCAATGGCGATCTGATCAGCGGCGCCAGTGATGGGGCCCTTTATCACTGGCGCGACGGCCATCGGCTCGGCCAGCCGATCCAGACGACCCACCGCCGGGTCGATGCCCTGACCCTGCTCCCCTCCGGCGATCTGGTCAGTGGTGGCGACGACGGCACGCTCCAGGTTTGGCGCAATGGCCAGGTCGTGGCTCGGGCTCCCACCGATCAGGGGGGAGTGACCAGCCTGGCCACTCTGGTGGATGGCTCCCTGCTCAGTGGTGGCCGGGATGGAAGCATTCGTCATCTGCAGCTCGAGGACGGCGCCCTGCGGCGCATCAGTTCCATGCATTCGCACCATGGGGCGGTCTGGGCCATTGCTCCGCTGCCCGACGGGGATGTGCTCAGTGGCGGTGATGATGGTCTGATTCGCCGTTGGCGTCGGGGGCGTCAACAGGGAATCGCCCTGAAGACCCCGCACACCACGGTGGTCAGCCTGGTGGTTCGCAGCAATGGTGATTGGGTGTCGGGGGGAAGTGGCGGTGATATCCAGCTCTGGCGCGAGGGCCGACGACTTGGTGACTTCTTCCATGTCGATTCCGGCAGCGTCTGGAGTCTCGTGGAGCGTCGCAATCGCCAGATTGTCAGCGCCAATGGCGATGGCACGATCTTTACGTAGGGCTTGCTGAAATTCATTCTCCAAGTCACGGGGAACTCCAGGGGCAAAGCATTGCCAGGCCCCATCTTGGACAACAGACAAAGAAGTTGATCGATAATGCCGTCTAGAAAGCCCCTAAAGATGCTGTGCGGTGCTCAGAAGATAACAAGCACATCATCACCATATATACAGATACAAGCAAAGCAAATAAAAGGCGCAGCAGGCGCAAGATCTTTTCAGTATTCATCACAAAGAAGGCCATCCCTATCACCGACCTTGAAGTTGCAACTAGCTTCGTCATGATCCGATCGAGACCATATTTTCTCTTGCTTGTGCCGATTCTACCTTCGATCACGGAACGCTTTCTCAGATCTGATTTGAACAGCTCCTGTTGTTCCGCTGACTGGCCTTCGATCTCTGCTGCCTCCTTCTTACGGGCGCGTCCACTGAGGCGGATGCCATGGCCTTCGCAGAACTTCTTGTTCGTGAAAGTCATGTAGATCGCATCCGCACAAATTCGTGCTGGATAATATCCATGCTCTTCCTTGTATCGCTCAGCTCGCGCGATCAGGTCATTTGCTTCATTGTAGTTGTCCCAGCTGATCCGATCCACATCCACGAATCCATTGTCATCAGAGATCGAGATCTTTGCGCCGAACTCAGTCTTCTTGCCTGCCTTTCCCCTAATGATGGGGCGGACATGCGGTTTCGACAGGTTTACGATCCTGTCATCAACACGCCGCTTGTCTGCGTCGAACATCTCCTGCTGCTGGCGGTATAGTTCACTCGTGACAAGCAGCTTCCGATACAACTGGCTGCCAAGCTCCAGAAGCACTGCACCACAATGGATCAAGCGATCGATTGCTCGTAGGTTTCTCCTGATCTCATTCAGCTGGAAGCGCTTGGCTTCGCGAATCTCATCCAGCTTTGGCCTCTTCTGCTTGATGATGGCAAGGAAGCGATTGCGAGCCTTATCACGGTTGCAGCGGGGCTTTCGGTTGATCTTGCCCTTCAGCTGCTTGAATAGCTCATCAATGATTGCCTCCGTCGTTTCTCTCGCTTCATTCAGCAGCCTCAAGTCAACGGGATAGGGAATGTCATCGGGTACACAAGTTGCATCCAGAATCAAGGTACCCCAGTTGCTCCCGGGTTCCAACGTTGCTGGGCGCACGCCAAGGTCTGTTTCAATGGCCTCAAGCTCTGTCTTCTCAGCTTCACCATCTCCCTCTTGGAAGGCCAGCAATAGTTCTTGAATCATCGCGATGCCGTTCGCCTTCGTCATGTCATTGCAGACCTTGATTAGGTCAGGGCCAATACGCTTGCGAAAGTGAACCATCATGGATGGATCGAACGGCCGCAGGTATTGGAAGCCGCTCAGCCCGATGAAGAATTGCAGGTACGGTGATTCCGTAATCAGCTCCACTGTCTCCCGATCCGTGACCCCCAGCCGTTGCTGGATGTACAGCGCCCCAAAGGCCATCCGGAATGGCTTGGCAGGGGCGCCTGTCTTGGCACTGAACTGGGGCGCGTAGCTGTTTTCCAAGGGTTCCCAAGGAATCACACCGGCAAGCACAACCCAGCGATTACTTGGGTCAAGCTTCCCTCCAAAGGGGACATGGAACTCCTCAATCGATAGCTGTCCAGCGCTCTGAAAGACGTACATTGGCGAACCCGGGAGTTCTTCTAGGCCAGAAATGGCTGATTACATCCCATCTTAACGCGTGATGGTCGCTGGAATCAACTGCCCCGCAGCGGTTCTGGGTTCCTCAGCAA
>CAIZQU010000141.1 GCA_903935205.1 uncultured cyanobacterium
CAAGATCAGCTGGTCTGGCAGGAGAAGGTGTTTTGACAACATTCTTGTCGAGCGACTGTGGCGGACCGTCAAGTATGAGGAGGTGTATCTGTGGGCTTACAGCGATGGTTTGGAGGCTGAGCTTAGGCTGGCCAGATTTCTCTGGAGGTATTGCCATGTAAGACCTCACAGCGCCCTGGGTGGCAAAACCCCGTATAAGGTCTATACTGAGAGCAAACCCTGTTCCTCCCGTCCAGAGTTAACGACGTCAGGGGCCAAATCTGTCCAATAAAAGGCACCCACCTCAGTTGGTCCCGGCCAAGACGGAAGACAAGATGGGGGGGGGCTCAAGGCAAGATAGCTTCGACCAGATGGCGAGCTCAGGCAGGAGACTAAGGCAGGACTTGATTGCCTGCCGTAATAAAAGCGTGCGCTCACCCTTGCTTGGGCCCCTGTTAACCAACAGCCACAACCCGATGCGGCAATAGGGTGATGATCCCTTGCTTACAGCAGGCTTCTCCAAAGCTTTGGCTGCCGCCAGGCTTCACCTGCCCTATTCCCTGAGCCCAGACAAGTTGAAACGCATTCAAGGAAAGTGGTCCCAGACGAACCGAGAATAGCGACGCAAAACGAAGGATCAGAGTGAATAGGAAGGCGCAGAACAAGCCATTCTGACGACGCGTAATTCCTGAGGGGCTATTACCGGGATACGGCCTTAAGGCATGGTTCAGAGCCTACGCTGCAGCTCCCGCAGTTGCGCCACCCCCATCACCGTGCGGGCCGGTAGTGTAGCGGAGGGGAAGGCCACAAGCATCGCGCTGATCGTTTGCTCCATCGCCGACCAGGAAGGGAGCGCTTCCGCCGCCGGCCCAGGTCCAGCCGGCGGCGGAGCAGCGATGGCGGCACGCAGCAGGCGCTGGGCCTGCAGCAGGAAACCGCGGGCGTCCTGGTATTCGATCAGCTCCACCACCTGATCGCCGGCCACGGCTCCCTGGTATTCCTGCACCGCGTCATCCGCCAGTTTCCGCACCACGCTGCGCAGGGTCGCCGCCGCCATCGGCTGACCGGCGCTGATCGAGCGGGATGCGCTGGCGATCGCCTGCTGGGCGGCAGTCAACTTGCCGGCCGTGGCCGGGGCGGCCGGGTTGAGCCGGATCTGCAGGCGCAGCTCCTCCAGGCTGGAGAGGAAGGGGCGGATCCGGCCGCTGCGCAGCACCGGCTCCAGGGTGCCGTAAAGCTCCTCCACCGGATGGCCGGCATGGGGTTCGGCATCGCTGTAGCGCCTCTGCAGCACCAACTCCTGGACCATCAGCAGGTGTCCCTGCATCTGGGCCAGCACCAGCTGGATCTCTGGATCGCTCACGACACCGCTGCCATGGCCCGCATGGCCGCCATGGCCGAGGGGGGCCGCCGCGCCGCCACCGCCAGCAGGGTCTGAGCTGGGGCTGGCCTGCTGCTGCTGGGCCTGGACGCCGGCTGGCATCAGCACCGGGCCGAGCAAACCGGCGCTGGCCGCCGCACCCAGCAGGATCAGCAGGGCCTGTCGCGCTGACACCATCGGGACTCCCGAACCTTATTGCCCTCCATCCTGTCGCTGGGACGGCAAAGGCGGCGGCGGCAGGTCAGCGGGCGAGGTGAGCGATGGCACAAGCGCCGGTGCGATCGGTGCCCAGCCGATTCAGGCA
Source organism: uncultured cyanobacterium (assembly GCA_903935205.1). Taxonomy (GTDB): domain Bacteria; phylum Cyanobacteriota; class Cyanobacteriia; order PCC-6307; family Cyanobiaceae; genus Cyanobium. The sequence continues at coordinate 1,665 of CAIZQU010000141.1, forward strand.
GGCAGCACCTCGAAGAAGGCCATGCAGCCCCGCTCGGCGATCTGATCCTGATGGGGGTGCACCATGTAGCGGCCCGGGAAGGGATAGGAGAATTCCAGGATCTGGCGCTCCGCCACCCCCAGGGTCAGCACATCGGTGCTTTCGATCCAGCCCGGACGCATCACCCGGAATTCATTGGCATGGAGATGGAAGGTGAGGGGACCCTCCAGCTCGGTCATGTTCAGCAGATAGAGCCGCACCAGCGCGTTCTGGCGAATCCGGATCGGCTGGTGCATGTAGGCATCGGGGATGCCATTGAAGGCATAGATCTCATTGCGGCCGTCGTTGTTGAGGTCGTAACCGCCCATCACCAACACCAGCTCGTCGGCCGCTGGGCGGGGCCGGGGTGGATCCACCACCAGCAACCCGAACAATCCCTTGCCCACATGACGCACCACCGGCGAGACATGGCAGTGGTAGGGATACAGGCCTGCCCGCGGCAGGTCGAACTCATAGATGGCGGTGCGGCCGCGCAGCACCGGTTCGATGCCATCCATCTCCTGCGGATGGATGCCGTGGAAATGGAGGCTGTGGGAAGTGCTGTCGTCGTTGCGGAACACCACCCGGATGCGCTCACCCTCCCGGGCCCGCAGGGTGGGGCCCGGCACCCGGCCGTTGAGGGTCCAGGCCTTGAACAGCACCCCGGCCCCCAGGGGCAGGGTGATGCAGCGGGCCGCCACCTGGAACTGCCGCAGGCGCCGTCCTCCCTCCTCGATCAGTGTCCCCGTATCGAAGCGTCGCAGACACTCCTGCGGATCGAAGGGCAGGGCACCAGGCGGCTGGGCCATGGCCCCCATCGCCTCCATCGCCGCCGCCCGCGGCTCTCGCGCCAGGGCCAGCAGGCCGCCGCCCCCGAGGAGCAGTCCCCCGGCGGTGAGCAGGTGGCGACGGCTCAAGGCCGGCAGCGGGGGAGCCATGGCAACGCGTCAGCCTTCGCCGCCTTCGCCGCCTTCACCACCCTCGTCATCCTTCTTGCCGGCGGGAGCGGCGGCGGGGCTGGCGGGCTGGGTGAGCGTCCTGGGATCCTTCTCCCCTTTGTCGCCGCCCTCCTCCCCGGCCTCCTGGCCTGCACCGCAGCCGGCCACGCCGCCCGCCAGGGCGATGGTGCTCAGAAACAGGGCGATCGAGCGGCGCTTCATGGGTGGAGATCGGATGGAAGACTTCGGAATCGTGCCGGAATGCCCTCGCGACCGTCGCGCAGAGGTCACGCCCGGCTGTGTCATCCGTTACACCCATCATGGCCGTATTGATCGAACCGCTGCTCTCCAGCGAGCAGACCCTGGCCATCGCCGCATCATTGAGGCAGGCCCCATCCGAGCAGTGGCGGTCCGGTTCGGAAACGGCCGGCTGGCACGCCCGCGCCGTCAAACACAACCACCAGCTCGATCGCAGCAGTGCGCTGCACCAGGAGCTCAGCACCAAGGTGGTGGAGGAGCTGCGGGGTCAGCCGCTGGTTCAGGCCATCGCCTTCCCCCGCCACATCCACGGCCTGCTGTTCAGCCGCAGCGGCGTGGGTGAAGGCTACGGCCGCCATGTGGACAACGCCTGGATGGCCGGCGGTCGCAGCGATCTCTCCTTCACCCTCTGGCTCAGCAATCCGGACCGCTACGACGGCGGCGCCCTGGTGCTGGAGACCGCTGGCGGGGAGGAGCGCCACCGCCTGCCGGCGGGTCACGCCCTGCTCTACCCCAGCACCCTGCTGCACCGGGTGGAGCCCGTGACCGCGGGGGAACGGCTGGTGGCGGTGGGCTGGATCGAGAGCCGGATCCGCCACGAAGATCAACGCGAACTGTTGTTTGAACTGGATACGGCCCGCCGCGCCCTGTTCGAGCGCAGCGGCAAGGATGAGATCTTCGATCTGATCAGCCGCAGCTACAGCAACCTGCTGCGCCGCTGGGATCGCTGAGCGCCTTAGCGGAGCCAGGCCAGAGCCCCCGGCCGGGGCCGGGGGCTGGGGTGGGCCGGGGACCTCAGCCCTCGACCTTCACCGTGATGGAGCTCAGCGTCTGGGCCTTGGGAGCGGTGACGGTCAGCAGTCCATCGCGATAGACGGCCTGCAGCTGCTCGCGCTCGATCGGCTGGGGGAAGCGGAAGCGGCGCCCCCAGGTGCCGTAACGGAACTCGCTGAGCAACACCCCCCGGCTGCCGGCGGCCGGAGCCGGGGCATCGGGTACCGCCTCGCCAGGAGCCTGGCCCTGAACGTCAGCAGCAGCGGCCGACTGGGCTGCAGCCGCCTGGGGATGGCGGCGCTCGGCGCTGATCACCAGGGAGCGATCTGTGGCCTGGACCGTGATGGCGTCCCTGTCGACACCAGGTAGTTCAAGCACCAGCTCATAGGCCTCGGCGGTTTCATGCACCTCAGCGGCGGGAACCCGCTCGGCGCTGTGCAGTTGCTGGCTCAGTTGCTGCTCAAGGCGATCGAACAGATCGAAAGCGGACGAAGAGCGAAGGATGCGCATGGTTCGGATGGCGAAGGGTGAAGGTCGGGGTCGTCGTTCGCCCCCGGTGCATGCACTGTCGCCCCATCACCCGGAAGCCCAGAGGGTGAGCACCGAACCCTTGGCTTCGGACCTCACGACATCGGTTCGGCTGGCAACACCGGCCTGGGGGGAGAACCGATGATTGAACCTGCATGGGGCCAGCGGCACCCCCCGTGCGTGCAGGGCTCATTAGAAGTTACCCAGTTGCCAGTGCCTGAGGTGGTTCTCGCCAGCCGAGCAAGGCCAGTAACCCCCTGATGTCGTGGGACAAGGCGGCCAGCCCCTCGGTGATCGACCAGAAACCATCGAGGCGCAACGCG
>CAIZQU010000142.1 GCA_903935205.1 uncultured cyanobacterium
AGGACCATCGCCGCAGCTTGATCGCAAGATCTACTGCGGCGCAATCATTCTGCCCTTTGGTACGGCGCCGCGATCGCGATGCGGAGGCGATCCATGGGAGAACCAGTTCCGTTCCACAGCGAGATCTCCCCATGGATCTGGAGCCATTGCGGCTACGCGCAACAGGCTCCTAGGCTCCCCTCAACGCGTCTGCCTGGCGTGCTCAAACTCACCCTGCAGCTGCTTGTCTGCCTGACCATCGGCCTGCGCTGTGCGGCCCTGTTCGGCCATCTACGCCGTGCCTGGATCGCCGACGGCCTCCCCGCCGAGTTTCAGCGGGAACTCCGCCGCCGGGGCCTGCTGATCCGTTCGCCGGCCCATCCCAACGACTGAGCCCATGCTGGCCCGCGACCGGCGGGAGCGCTCCCTGCGGACACATCGAACCGGCCAGAACCGGAGCGGAGCGGACCGAGCCCGACCGGACCGGACCGGGATGGGATGGGATGGGATGGGATGGGATGGGATGGGATGGGATGGGATGGGATGGGATGGGATGGCCAATGGCGGCCTGCACCTGGCGGCCTGGCCCTGGCGGCCTGGCCCTGACGCCCTGACCCTGACGGCCTGGCCCTGGCGGCCTGACGCCCTGACCCCTGGCGGCCTGGCCCTGGCGGCCTGACCCTGGGGGCCTGGCCCTGACGGCCTGACTCTGGGGGCCTGACCCTGACGGCCTGCCCCTGACGGACTGCACCTGACGGCCTGCCCCTGACGGACTGCACCTGGCGGCCTGGCCCTGACGGCCTGCACCTGGCGGCCTGGCCCTGACGGCCTGGCCCTGACGGCCTGACCACGGCGGGGCGACCGTGGGGAGGCCCGGAAGCGGCAGGCTCAGCGGATCTGTCGAGGCGGGGAGGCCAGGTGGTGGACCGCATGGATCACCACTCCCCAGAGCTCGGTGTCGCCGGCTGCAAGCGCCAGCGGCGGCGTGCAGCCATCACTGGCCAGCAGCTGCCAGGAGGCATCGCCCCCACCCGGCCCCGCGGCGGCGCCACGCTGCAGGCGGCGCACAACAAAGGCCCCCCCATGGGTGGCCACCACCACCAGGCCGGCCCTGGCCCGCACGCTGCGATCAATCACCAGAAGATCGCCATCGAGGATGCCATCACCAGCCATGGCATCACCGCGGACCCGCATGAAGAAGGTGGAGAGGGGACGGGGAATCAGCTCCAGGTTGAGGTCGATGCGGGTTTCGGCGTAGTCGTCCGCCGGACTGGGGAAGCCTGCCGGGATGGCCATGGGGACCAGGCCACAGCACAAGGCCGGTCCTGAGGTGGGCTGCAGGGGCACCGGAACACCGGCCGGCAGGACCGCGAAGGGGCCGACAGCGCTCGGGTCGCCAGCGCCGCGGTGGCAGGGCTGGCTGGCGATGGCGGCGGGGGCCTCCGCCGATGGCGAAGGGGGCAGGGGCGGCGAGGAGGGGCTGGTCATGGCGGCGTTCACCGTGGTGGTCACCGGGTCGTGACGGAAGAGACGATGCGGCAGGGGAACGGCATGGCGACGGTGGCGACGGCGGTGGCGACGGTGGCGACGGCGGTGGCGGTGGTGGCGGCGGTGGTGGCGGTGGCGATGGCGGTGGCGGCGGCGGTGGCGGCGGCGGCGGCGAACCGGAGAGCGCCATCGGGCCAGGGGAGCAGGGTCGGCCCAGGGAAGCGGAACGCGGCAGCGGCTGGAACGATCGGAGCACGGGACACTGGGCCCCAAGGCCCAATGGAACGGAGGGGACCATGGCCAGCACAGCCGACAACGACCCACAGACTAGTACACCTGTACTGCAGCAGCAAGGGTCGGGGGGTGGGCCGGCCGCGGAGGCCCTGATCGCCGGACTCGGACTGCAGCCCCATCCGGAGGGCGGCTGGTTCCGCGAGTTGCACCGAGCCGAGGAAACGGTGCAGCGCCAGCGGGATGGCCAACCGCGCTCGGGGCTCACCCTGATCGTTTATCTGCTGCAGCGAGGCGAACGGAGCCGCTGGCATCGGGTGCGCGGCTCCGACGAAATCTGGCTGCACGCCGGTGGAGCCCCGCTCGACCTGTGGACCCTGCCGCCGGACGGGGGGCGGACACGGCTGCTCGGTCTGGGATCACTGACAGAAGCGGGCCTCGGGGGAGGCGGCGAGCCCCCTGGGGAGGGCCGGGGCTGGCTGGCGAGCTGCGGGCCCAGGGAGGGAGACGGCGGGGCGGCGGCCAGGGATGGCGGGGAGAACGACGAGGGGGAGAGGGGCCGCGACGAGCCCAGCCGGGTGATCCGGGCCGACTGGTGGCAGGCGGCCCGCAGCCGTGGCGACTGGACCCTGGTGCACTGCGCCGTGGGACCGGGCTTCGCCTTCGAGGACTTCGAGATCCTGGCGCTGCTGCCTTCGGCACAGCGACCGCCCGGGGCCCGCGAGGATCTGATCTAGAACCCTGTCGGCAAACCTCAACGGGAAGACCGACAGGACGATGGCGTGTCCCGATTGCGGCAGCTGGTCGGTGAAGGCGGACCGAGGGCTCTCGGGGCGGATTGTCTGTGGGCGTTGCGGCAGGCCACTGGGCCTGGGCAGCCCATCCCGGCATCGGGGGGCGGCCCGCCGCGGCTCCGGCTGGAGGGGGAGGCCCTCGATGGCGGTGGCCCTGGCGCTGCTGCTGGCCTGCGGCGCGCTGATCACGGCCGCCCTGGAACCCCTGATCCCAAGGACGCCGCCAGCGCCAGGACTGTGGCGATCCCCTGACAGGAGTGATCCCAAAGGCAAAGAATCGGTGAAAATGATTCGAAACGTTGCGAGTTAGGTCTCGATGGCACCGAACAATCCCCTTGCCAACCTGGCCTCGATGAGCATTCGTCAGCTGCGCGACCTGGCCCGCAATCTTGGTATCCGCCGCTACAGCTCTTCTGATAGGGATGAGCTGTCGGAAGCGATCAGTTCCAGGCTGCCCGGCGGCGAGATCGAAGAGTCTTTCCTGGCTGAAGAGGAGGCGAATCTCGCCGCGATCGAAGCCGAAATGGCTCCTGTCACCAGGCCCGCCGCCCAGACCCGTGTCGTCTTCCTGCCCCGCGATCCCCAGTGGGCCTACGTGTTCTGGGAAGTCGCTGAGGATGATCGCAGTGCCGCCCTGGCCTCCGGCGCCACCCAGCTCTGCCTGCGGGTGGCCGATGTCACCGGCCTGGCCGGCGGTTCCTCCCATCCCCACACCCTCCAGGAGGTCGTGGTCGACGCCCATGCCACCGAGTGGTATCTGCCGGTGCCCCTCTCCGACCGCGACTACCGG
>CAIZQU010000143.1 GCA_903935205.1 uncultured cyanobacterium
CCGGTAGTCGCGGTCGGAGAGGGGCACCGGCAGATACCACTCGGTGGCATGGGCGTCGACCACGACCTCCTGGAGGGTGTGGGGATGGGAGGAACCGCCGGCCAGGCCGGTGACATCGGCCACCCGCAGGCAGAGCTGGGTCGCACCGGCCTCGAGGGCCTCGTTGCGGTCGTCCTCGGCGATCTCCCAGAACACGTAAGCCCACTGGGGATCGCGGGGCAGGAAGACGACGCGGGTCTGGGAGGCGGGCCTGGCGGTGGGAGGCATCTCCGCTTCAAGGGCGGCCAGATTGATGGGCTGGTCCCCCTGGCGGGAGCTGATCGCCTCGACCAGTTCCTCCTTGGATTTTCGGCTGTAGAGGGAGACCCCCAGATCGCTGGCCACCTGTCGAAGCTGGCGAAGCGTCAACACGGCCAGGGATGTCAGGGAGTTCTGGCTCACAGCTGAAGATTTCGTTTGGGATCAGTCTGAACGACTCTCGCTGGGGATTGACCGCCTGGGTTCGCGGGGTCAGCATCCACTGACCCCGCCACGAAAAAAGCGGTGCCCTGGAGGGGGCACCGCGGGGGGGAGCGGAACGGGAGCCGCCGGAGACCGACTCAGCGGCCGATGCTGCGGTAGGGAACCTTGGAGAGGTAATCCATGCTGGTGTTGCCCTGGGGAGCTCCCACCCCGCGCAGGGCGGGGAGGCTGCGGACCCAGGGGAGGTAGTCCTCGGGGAAGCCGCCGCGGCGCTGCTGGGCCCGGGCTGGGAAGCTGCGAGCGGTGCCGGTGTACACGATCTGGGGGAAGCCCAGGATGCCCCGGTAATAGGACTCGTAGCGGGGGCTGGTGATGTTGAACGGGGTTTCGCCGATCTCCCGGGAGCCGACCACCCGATTGCGGTGGTAGGGAACGGTGTCGTAACCGAAATTCTCGAGATATTCCTGGGAATCGAGAATCTGATCCACAGCACCCTTGATGCCTTTGGTCATGATCACAGCGGACCAGGCGATCTCTTCCGACTTGCCGTAGGTCTGACGACCGAGCAGCTTCTCGACCAGGTGGCGGGCCACCCGGTAGTTGCTGTTGAGGTTGTAGAAGCTGCGGGTGAAAGTGTCGGAGAGGCAGAGCGAGCGGATGAAGTCACGCACGGTGATCTGGCCGTCCCGGAGCTGGGATTCCAGGGTGCGGTCGCGGTCGACCTTGAAGGCGTGGAAGAAGATCTGGCGGTAGGCCGATTCGATCACGAAGTTTTGATCTTCGCGGTCGATGGCCTTGTCGATGGAGACGGCCTTGGGATCCTCGTCAGAGCCCACCCGAATCGGGTTGACCCGGGAATTCTGGGTGGTGGGGGCGTACTTGAGGAGGGGAAGAGCCACGCGGGGTCCGGCATCCGTCGAGGGGGATCGTAGAAGTGCGCTGCCGGTCTCCCCGCCTGGCCTTGATCAGGGCTCACAGACCGTAACGTTCGCTGCCGCAGCGTCCTCTGCCGCACCCCTGGCCCCTCACCAGCCCAGCAGGGAGAGGATGTCGCCGTCCCCAGCAGCGCCCTTGCCATCCCCCTCAGCCCCGGCCCAGGGGCCATCGGCGCCGCGCAGCCGGGTCTCGACGCAGAAGGAGGCGGTGTTGGAGAGCCCCTCCACAGTGCTGGTGCGCAGGCGCACGTCGGGGCCGGCGAAGCTGAAGCGCTCCAGGCTGTTCATCGTTTCGTAGGCGGTGGTCAGCAGCAGGGCGTCGCGCCCATCCATGGCGAACCGACCCGCCACCGGGGCCGTCTCGGCATAGCCGCGGTCGCGCAGCAGCAGGCCCTCGCGCCCAGAACGGTCGGTGGGAATCAGGCCGAAGACGCTCTCGCCCTCATGGGCCTCACCGGCCTTGTCCCAGGCCATCGAGCCGCTCCAACGCACCCGGCAGCCCCCCACCAGCCCCTCCGGCTTCTGGCCGTGCAGCTCGGCGATCGCCACCAGCCGCGGGTCGTCGGCTGCCAGCTCCACCACCTCGATCCAGGAACTTCCCGCCTCCGCCTGACGGTGCAGCAGGTGGTGGCTGCTGCGCTGGGAGCGCCAGCGGCCGCAGCTGAGCCGGAAGAAGCCGATGGCGTCGGCGATCGGCCCGGTGGCGGCCCGGTCGACCTGGGTGGGAGAGGGTGCGCGCACGGTGGCAGCCCGTCGGGGTTCTGGGGCCGATGATCGCAAGCCGGGGCCCCCGCTGTCGCGCTGGCGGAGCTGGCGTGCGCCCAGCCCTGATCCGTCCGCTCGCGGGGTAGCCCCCACCGTGTCCGCCCCCCCGATCAGCCCACCCTTCGCCGCGGCAGCCGCCCTGGCGGCCGCCCTCTGCTGGACGCTGGCCAGCCTGCTCTGGCGGCGCCTTCCCACCTCCCTCGGGGCGATCCAGCTCAACCTGCTCAAGAACCTGCTCGCCCTGGGGCTGCAGTTGCCCCTGGCCCTGGCCCTGCCCTGGCAGGCCCCGCCGGGGGCCCTGCTGCTGCTGGCGGCCAGCGGCGTGGTGGGCATCGCCCTGGGGGACAGCTTCTTCTTTGCCGCCCTGCGCCGCCTCGGCACCCGCCGCACCCTGACGATCGATGCCGGCGGACCGGCGCTGACCACCCTGGCGGGGGTGGCCCTGCTGGGGGAGGTGCCGGGGCCGCCGCAGCTGCTGGGGGTGGCGCTGATCACGGCGGCGGTGCTGCTGGTGGCCGGCCGGCCGCCGCAGCGATCGGTGCCGGACGGCGGGGACCCGGCACCGGCCGGCGGGGAGCAGCCGGCGCCGGAGCGGGGGGAGCCTCCCCTCGCCCCGGGTGCCTTCCGGGAGGGGGTGCTGCTGGCCCTGGCGGCCCTGGCCTGCGGCAGCCTCGGGGCGCTGCTCGCCCGGGCCGCCCTGCGGGGGGCTGCGGTGCCGCCGTTTCAAGCCGCCACGCTGCGCCTGGCGGCGGCGAGCCTGGTGATGCTGCCCCTGCTGCGCGGCTTCCCCCTGGCCGGCCGTCGCCCCCGGCCGCTGGCCCGTCGCTGGCCGCGGCTGCTGCTGGCCACCCTGCTGGGCACCAGCATCGGGATCAGCCTTCAGCAGACGGCCCTGGCCGGCCTTCCGGGGGGGCTGGCGGTGGCCCTGCTGGGGACGGCGCCGGTGATGGCCCTGCCCCTGGCCTGGTGGATCGAGGGGGACCGACCCGGCTGGCGGGGGCTGCTGGCGGCCCCCTGCGCCCTGGTCGGCGTGGCCCTGGTGGTGCTCACTCCAGCCCTGGGATCCCCTGGCGGCTGAGGCGTTGGTCGGCCTGGCTGCGGGCCCAGCCGATCAGATCGGCGATCTCCAGCGCCAGGGGATCCCTTCCCCGTTCCCCCGCCACCGCCGCCAGCTGCTGGCCGAGCTGGTCGAGCTGCACCAGAAAGGCATCGGCGAAGCCGGGATCGCTGGCGATCGGCGGCTGGGCCGCGGCCCAGGCCGCCAGGGCGTCGGCGTCGGGCAGGGGGCCGTCGCGGCGGCCGGCGGCGGCCTGCAGGCTGCGCAGGCCGTGGGCCAGAAGGCGCAGGTGGTGGCGCTCCAGGGTGGGCAGCAGGGTGGCCTCGATCTCCTGCAGCTCCTCCGGGCTGATCACGGGGCCGTCATGGGGTGGCGGGGCAGGGGCTGAGGCGGAAGCCACAGGAATGGCCCTCCTCCAGGCGCCAGTGCACCCGTTCGATGCGGCAGTCCGGGAAGGTGTGGCGGATCAGCTGCAGCTCCTGGTCGCAGACGATCGGGAAGGCCTCGGCGATCCGCATCACCGAGCAGTGGTACTCGCTGATCAGCCAGCTGTCCGGCTGCTCCGGGTCGGGTCGGCATTCGGCCACGTAGCCCTCCTGGCGCCGCAGCTCAACCAGCCGCTCGAGGCGCTGGCTGAGCGGGCCGCCATCACCGAGTTGGCGGCGATAGTCGAGGGCCTTCTGCAGGGCCTGTTGCTCCAGCAGCCGGCGCATGGCGTCCGCCGGCATGCTGTCTGCGAGGGAGTGGAGCAGGCCGAGGGCGAAATCTTCACCGCCGTCGGGGAAGCGGCCATGGCCCGAGGGGGTGAGGCGCCAGCGGTTGCTGGGACGGCCCGGACCCTCGGGGGCGGGGCTCGCCTCCACCAGCCCCTCCTCGCCGAGGCTGCGCAGGTGGCGGCGCATCACCTGGACGGAGAGGCTCAGCTGCCTGGCCAGATCGGCGGCGGTGGCTTCGCCGTGGCGGAGCAGCAGGGCGAGCACGGCCTGGCGTGTGGGGGTGGCATCCCCTCCAGCGGCGGCGACGGGACCAGGGGGGGGCGGCGCCGGGTCCCGCTCCGGGGAGGGGTCTGCATCGGTGCCGGCCGCAGAGCTTGCGGCGCCCGCGGCCGGCCCGGGGGAGAGGGGAGGGGAGATGCTGGCCGCGGAGCCGACGGCTGAATCGATCGGGGCCGCCATCGCGCCCGGGACTTCAGCGCGCCCAGCGCCAGGGGGGGGGATCGCCGCTGGCCCGTCGCTCCCGATCCCGGCCGGGGGCTGGGGGGAAGGGCTGGCGAGAGCGGCCGAAGGCTCCTGGCCGCGCAGACCGCGGCGGCGGTCCGTCGCCGGAGCGGGTGCGGGCGTAGGGGATGGGGCCGGCATGGATGCACTGATCCGCTCTCAACCATGCCACGCCCTGCGTGTAATGGGGGATGGGGCGAACACAGCTGGGGCCGGCAGGTCCGGCGCAATGCCGAGGCCGTTGCCGTAGGCTTCCAGCTAACGAAACATAAATGTTTCGCAATCGCTGCCGCGGCGGGACAGGCGCTGCAGGGTGGATCGGCCTCCGGGCCTTTCGACCCTTCGCTTCGCTTCCCACCGGCACCCTGTCAGGCCAGGGCACGCCCGGCCTGGCCAGCCCAAGCGAGGCCAATCCCTCCCTGTCAGCCCATGGCCAGCCCATGGTCAGCCCAAGGTCAGCCCAAGGTCAGCCCATGCCTGGCATGGACAGCACAGAGGCCTCTCCGCCCAGCCCCCGGGCCGCAGCGGGGCCGGCCCCCCGGCCGCTCCTGTGCTGATTCGCTGGCGGCGCCGGATCTCCCCCCGGATCCGACAACTCCAGTGCAGTCCACCTCCGGCCCTGCCTCCTCCCCCTACCCGCCGGCGCTTTGTTCGGCCGACCCAGAACAGCGGCGGGTGGATTCCAGGCCAGCTCCCTGGCCCCAGGGACATCGGCCCTCCGCTCCGATCCGGTCGATCGCCGGTCAAGATTCCTACAGATCGGCCATTCCCCGTCGACGGCATCCCGCCCGGCCGCTCCCCCTACCGTCGCTCCGCCAGCCCCTCTCCGCCGTGACCGCATCCGACGCCTCCGCCACCCCCGCCGCCGATTCCACGAGCAGCGCCCCCGCCAGGGGCCCGGCCGCGGCAGGCGGTGCCGACAGCCTTGAGGTGATCCGCAAGTTCGCCGAGACCTACGCCCAGCGCACCGGCACCTATTTTTGCAGCGATCCCGGTGTGACCGCCGTGGTGCTGGAGGGCCTGGCCCGCCACAAGGACGAGCTCGGCGGCGCCCTCTGCCCGTGCCGCCACTACGAGGACAAGCAGGCGGAGGTGGCCCAGGCCTTCTGGAACTGCCCCTGCGTGCCGATGCGGGAGCGCAAGGAATGCCACTGCATGCTCTTCCTCACCGAGGACAATCCCTTCCGCGGCGAGAAGCAGACGATCAGCCTCGAAGAGGTTCGCACCCTCACGGCCAGCTGACCCCCATCCACGCCCTGTTGCCGCCATGAGTACCGCCGCCGTCGGAGATCTGGTCAGTCAGCCGTATCGCTACGGCTTCGTGACCGACATCGAGACCGAGAAGATTCCGAAAGGCCTCGATGAGGATGTCGTGCGGCTGATTTCCGCCAAGAAGGAAGAACCCGCCTTCCTTCTTGATTTCCGCCTCCGCGCCTACCGCCAGTGGCTGCAGATGCAAACGCCCGACTGGGCGGCCCTGGGCTTCCCGGCGATCGACTATCAGGACATCATTTATTACGCTGCCCCCCGCCAACAGTCCAAAAAGGCGAGTCTTGATGAGGTGGATCCGAAGCTGCTGGAAACCTTCGACAAGCTCGGCATCCCCCTGAGCGAGCAGAAGCGGCTGTCCAACGTGGCTGTCGATGCGGTGTTCGACAGCGTGTCGATCGCCACCACCTACCGCGAGAAGCTGGCTGAGCATGGCGTGATCTTCTGCTCGATCTCAGAGGCGGTGAAGGAGTATCCGGAGCTGATCGAGCGCTATCTGGGTACGGTGGTGCCCAGCAACGACAACTATTTTGCGGCGCTCAATTCGGCCGTCTTCAGTGATGGATCGTTTGTGTTCATTCCCAATGGTGTCGAATGCCCGATGGAGCTCTCCACCTATTTCCGCATCAATTCCGGCGATACCGGCCAGTTCGAACGCACGCTGATCGTGGCCGAGGAGGGGGCCTCGGTGAGCTATCTGGAGGGATGCACGGCGCCGATGTTTGACACCAACCAGCTCCATGCCGCGGTTGTTGAACTGGTGGCCCTGGATGATGCCTCAATCAAATATTCCACCGTTCAGAACTGGTATGCCGGTGATGAGAACGGTGTCGGGGGCATCTTCAATTTCGTCACCAAGCGTGGCCACTGCCGCGGCGATCGCAGCCGCATCAGCTGGACCCAGGTGGAAACCGGCTCGGCGATCACCTGGAAATATCCGAGTTGCGTGTTGCAGGGTGCCGATTCGGTGGGTGAGTTTTATTCCGTGGCCCTCACCAATCACCATCAGCAGGCCGACACCGGCACCAAGATGATCCACGTCGGTCCCCGCAGCCGCTCGACGATCGTCAGCAAGGGGATCAGCGCCGGCCAATCCTCCAACAGCTATCGGGGCCTGGTGCAGATCGGCCCCAAGGCGGTGGGGGCGCGCAATTTCAGCCAGTGCGACTCGATGCTGATCGGCGATCGGGCCGCCGCCAACACCTATCCCTACATCCGCTCCCAGCAGCCCGATGCGGCGGTGGAGCATGAGGCCAGCACCTGCCGCATCTCCGAGGACCAGCTCTTCTATCTGCAGAGCCGCGGCATCGGTTTTGAGGAGGCGGTATCGATGATGGTCAGCGGATTCTGCCGCGATGTGTTCAATCAGTTGCCGATGGAGTTCGCTGCCGAGGCCGACAAACTGCTGGCCCTCAAGCTGGAGGGATCGGTGGGCTAGGGCGCTCCCCGGTGGCTTGGCCTTTGCTTCGGGCCTCTGGCTCGGGCCCTGGGTCCGGGCTTTCGGACCTGGCCCTTGCCGTTGCTCCCTGTCCCTGGTCGAGGCCGCTGGTCACCAGCCGCCAGCCCCGCACCGCTACGGTCATTCGCTCTCCTGTCGCTTCCACCCCGTTCCCCTTCCCTTGCGCCGATCGTGATCCGCCCCGACGCCCCTGTTCTGCTTGAGATCCGTGATCTCCACGCCAGCGTGGCTGAGCAGCCGATCCTGCATGGCGTGAACCTCACCATCCGCGCCGGAGAAATTCATGCCGTGATGGGCCGCAATGGCAGCGGCAAGAGCACCCTCTCCAAGGTGCTGGCAGGGCACCCGGCCTACACGGTCAGCGCCGGCAGCGTGCTCTACCGCGGCGAGGATCTGTTGGCCCTCGATCCGGAGCAACGGGCCCGCCGCGGCGTGTTTCTCGGTTTCCAGTATCCGGTGGAGATCCCCGGGGTGAGCAACCTCGAATTTCTGCGGGTGGCCACCAATGCCCGCCGTCAGGAGCGGGGCGAGGAGGAGCTCGACACCTTTGCCTTTGAGGATCTGGTGCGGGAGCGGCTGGAGGTGGTGAAGATGGATCCGGCCTTCCTGGAGCGCTCGGTGAACGAGGGCTTCAGCGGTGGCGAGAAGAAGCGCAACGAGATCCTGCAGATGGCCCTGCTGGAGCCATTGGTGGCGATTCTCGATGAAACCGATTCCGGCCTCGACATCGATGCCCTGCGGATCGTGGCCGGCGGGGTGAACCAGCTGGCCAGCCCCGAGAACGCCACCCTGCTGATCACCCACTACCAGCGCCTGCTCGATGTGATCACCCCCGACTACGTGCATGTGATGGCGGCGGGGCGGATCCTGCGCACCGGCGGCAAGGAGCTGGCCCTGGAGCTGGAGGATCGCGGTTACGACTGGGTGGATGCCGAGCTGGCCGCCCTGGCCCCGGCACCCCTGGAGGTGGGCTGATGGTGGCCGTTTCCTGGACCGAGCCGGTGACGGCCCTGGCCGCCTGGGGGGCGGCCCTGGTGGCGGATCTCGATGGCGCGATGGATGGCGCCATCGGTGGCGATAGCGACGGCGCCATCGGTGGCGCCCCGGAGCTGGCCTCCGCCGCCGGCCCCGGCGCTGACGCCAACGGCGCTGACGCCAACGGCGCTGACGCCAACGGCGCTGCAGGATCCCGGCTGCCGGCCGATTCAGACCCCGCCGCCCCCTCCCCTCTCAGCGCCAGCCCCCTGGCCCCCTCCAGCGCCGGCGATCCAGCAGCTCCCGCCCTGGAGAGTCGCCGCCAGGCCCAGCGCCGACTGCAGCGGGAACCGCTGCCCTCCCGCCGCCAGGAGCCCTGGCGCTTCACCGACACCGCCGCCCTGGCGGCGATCCGGCCGGCCCGCTTCAGCGGCGAGGACCGTCGCCTGGCGGCCCTCGCCGCTGAAGCCCTGCCGCCGCCCCAGGCGGGCTGGTGCCGGCTGCTGCTGGACGGGGCCAGCGATCCCCTGGCCGGTGTGAGCCTGCCCGAGGGCGTCGAACCCCTGCCGGACGACCAGTGGGCCGCCTGCCTGCCGGCGGCGGATGCCAGCGAGGAGGAGCCCTGGATCGGGGCGATCGCCGCCGCCGCCGGGCCGCTGCTGGCTCTGCGCGTTCGGGCTGAGGCCATGGCGCGGCTGGAGCTGGTCAGCGAGGCGGGCGCGGCGACGGGGGTGCTGCCCCTGCAGCTGCTGCTGCTGCTCGAACCCGGCGCCCGGCTGGAGCTGCTGCAGGTGCATCGGGCCGCTGGCGCCAGCCTCACGGCGGTGCAGGCCCGGATCGCGGTCGGCGCCGGCGCCCAGCTGCAGCATGGCCTGATCGCCCAGGGAAACGACGACGGGGTGTTTGCGGCGGATCTGGCCCTGCGCCAGGGATTCGGCAGCCAGGTGGCGTTCAGCAGCGTGGTGAGTGGCTGGGGGCTGTCGCGGCTGGAGCCGCGGCTGGTGCAGGAGGCTGGCGGGGCCCGCAGCCGGCTGCGCAGCCTGCAGCGCTGCGATCGCCGCCAGGTGGCCGACCAGCACAGCGCCGTGCGCTTCGAGGGTCCCGAGGGGCAGCTGGATCAGCTCCATAAGGCGATCGCCGCCGGCTCGGGCCGCAGCGTGTTCAACGGCGCCGTGGCCGTGCCCCGGGCCGCCCAGCGCACCGATGCCGCCCAGCTGAGCCGCAGCCTGCTGCTTTCGGATCGGGCCCGGATCGACACCAAGCCCCAGCTGGAGATCGTGGCCGACGACGTGAAATGCGCCCACGGCGCCACGGTGACGCGGTTGCAGCAGGAGGAGCTCTTTTATCTGCGCAGCCGCGGCATCAGCGCCGCCACCGCCGGCGAGCTGCTGCTGCGCGGATTCTGCGCCGAGGTGCTTCAGGAGCTGCCGGAGGCGGCGGCGCTCTGGCAGCCTCTCCACCACCTGCTGGGCGAGGAGGCCCCTGCGCCATGACCCCCCCCGGTTCCGCCACCAGCCCCCTGGAATCCCCGCCGCTGGCCGCCGCCGGCGCCAGCGGGCCCGAATCCCTGGCGAACGGGGCCAACGCCATCGCCAGCGAAGCCGCTGCGGCCGCCCCAGCGCCGCAGGCCTCGGCCATGGAGGCCGGCGGCAGCCCCGAGGATGCAGCGATCCCTCCGGGCTTGGCGGCAACCCCGATGGCCCCGCCGAACCCCGAGTCGATGCCCGCCGAGGCCGCCGAGGCCGCCGCCGAGGATCTGGCCGCCCTGACCCGCCCCGATTTCCCCCTGCTCAGCCAGACGGCCTGCCTGGGCCAGCCGCTGATCTACCTCGACTACGCGGCCACCAGCCAGAAGCCTCGCCAGGTGCTGGAGGCCCTGCAGCAGTACTACGGCCACGACAACGCCAACGTCCACCGCGGCGCGCACCAGCTCAGTGCCCGGGCCACCGAGGGCTTCGAGCATGCCCGCGAGAAGGTGGCGGCCTTTGTGGGGGCGGCGAGCGCCCGCGAGATCGTCTACACCCGTAATGCCAGTGAGGCGATCAACCTGGTGGCCCGCACCTGGGGTGAGGCCAACCTGCGTCCGGGCGATGAGGTGCTGCTCACGGTGATGGAGCACCACAGCAACCTGGTGCCCTGGCAGCTGCTGGCGGCCCGCACCGGCTGCGTGCTGCGCCACGCCGGGCTCACGCAGAGCGGCGAACTCGATCTCGAGGATTGGCGCCGCAAGCTCAACGAGCGCACCCGGCTGGTGAGCCTGGTGCAGGTGAGCAACACCCTGGGCTGCCTCAATCCGATCGCCGAGCTGGCCCCCCTGGCCCACGCCGCCGGGGCCCTGCTGCTGGTGGATGCCTGCCAGAGCCTGCCCCCCAGCGCGTGAACGTGGCCGAACTCGGCTGCGATTTCCTGGTGGGTTCCTCCCATAAGTTCTGCGGCCCCACCGGCATGGGCTTCCTCTGGGCCCGGGAGGCGCTGCTGGAGGCGATGCCCCCGTTCCTGGGCGGCGGCGAGATGATCCAGGACGTGGAGCTCGACACCAGCACCTGGGCCGATCTGCCCCATAAGTTTGAGGCGGGCACACCGGCGATCGGCGAGGCGATCGGCATGGGAGCCGCCATCGATTACCTGCAGGCGATCGGCATGGATCGGATCCATGCCTGGGAGCAGCGGCTGACCCGTCGCCTGTTTGCGCGGCTGCAGGCGATCGAGGGGCTGCGCATCCTCGGCCCCACCCCGGAGCAGCAGCCGGATCGCGCCGCCCTGGCCGCCTTCCATGTGGAGGGCCTGCACGCCAACGACATCGCCGCCCTGCTCGATTCCTCGGGGATCTGCATCCGCAGCGGCCACCACTGCACCCAGCCCCTGCATCGCCACTACGGCCTGAGCGGCACGGCCCGGGCCAGCCTGGGTTTCACCACCACCGAAGCGGAGATCGACCGCTTCGCTGAGGAGCTGGAGGGCACGATCGGCTTTCTGCGTGAGCACAGCTGAAGGCGGCGGCGCTCAGCTGCGGTGATAGGCCCCGCCCTGCTGAATCGAGAGGGCGCGGTAGAGCTGTTCGAGCAGCAGCAGGCGGGCCAGTTCGTGGGGGAAGGTGAGGGGTGAGAGGCTGAGTTGCCAGTGGGCGCGGGCCTTGAGGGCCGGATCGAGGCCATCGGCGCCGCCGATCACGAAGACCAGCCGTTCGGAGCCCGAGCCGCGCAACCGCTCGGCCAGGGCCAGCGAACCGAGCCGTTCCCCCTCTTCGCAGAGCACCACCAGCCGCTCCTCGGGCCGCAGCTCCGCCTGGATCGCCAGGGCTTCGCGGGCCGGGTCGCCATCGCGCAGCTCACTCACCACCAGCCCCGGCAGGCGTTTGAGGTACACGGCCAGGCCCTCCTGGATCCAGCGCTTGCGCACCTTGCCCACCGCGATCACCCGGATCCGACTGGGGTTGAGCACGGGAGCGGGGGCGGGCTGCTCCATCGTCCTCCGGCGGCGACCCGGGTGGAGAGGCGCGGGGAGAGGGGGACGGCCCAGGATGGTGCCGCAGCTGGGCCGCGCCGGGATGATGCCGCGATCGCGACGGGCCGCCGCCACCACTGAAGCCGAGGCCTGCAGCGCCAGAGAAGCCGCCGCCGGAGAAGCTGCTCCCGCCGCCACCCAAGCCACCGAACCCACGCCCGCCACCCTCGAAACCATCGACACCGCCAGCCCCACCGGGGCCGATCCCCCAACCCTCCAGCCGGAGCACAGCCCCGCGGACGGCCCCGAGGGGCAGAACGGCCCCAGCCTGTTCCTGGCGGTGCTGGGGGGCCGGGTCGCGGCGGCCCACATCGAACTGCACGATGTGCGTTTCGTGGTGGGTCAGAGCATCGATGACACCCTGCCGGCCCTGCGGCGCCAGTGGTTCGGCAGCCGCAGGGGGCTGCATCTGGACAGCTGGATGGCGGTGCGGTTCGTGGATGGCTACCGGGTCGAGCTGCGGCCGGAGCCGTTTGCCGGGCCGCAGCGGCTGTGGTTCGTGAACATGGGCGGCTACGACCCGGCCCAGCTGGCGGAGCAGCATGCCTTCGGGCTGTTCGTGGCCAACAGCCCCCAGGCGGCGAAGGCCGCGGCCCGGCGCCGGTTGCTGCCGGGGTTGGAGCAGCGCCACAAGGACGACCTGCACGGGGTGGCCCAGGGCCTGGGGGATGGGGTGGATGGCTGCCTGGATGTGCAGCTCAGCCTGCAGGGCGCTGAGCAGGGGGCCGGGGGGGAACGGCGGCCCCTGGCGCTGCACCTGCTGCCCGATGGCCGCCAGCAGCCCCAGATCCCGGACTGGTTCGGCTATCGGCTGATCTGAGGGAGTGGCGGGGGCGGTCGGCCCGGGGAGCGGTCGGCGGCGGTTCGCGCTCCGGGCGTTCGGCGACCAGCCTGAGGGGGCCATGCCCGCCTGCCCCGTGCCCCCGCTGGATCGCGCCCATCCACCGTCTAGCCAGCCGTGCGGCCGCGATGGCCTGGCTGGCCGAGCCGCCGCTGCAGGAACCGCAGGAACCGCCCGAGCGAGCCGAGCCGCCCGGCTGCCGCTGGGGGTCTGGCTGCTGCTGCTGCCCCTGGTTGGCTGCGGGCCGAGGCCGCCGTTTCCGGTGCAGACCCTGGCCGATGCGGGCCTCAAGCCGTTGCCGGCCGCGGCGGTGCAGGACTGCGCGGCGCGGCTGGGGCTGCCGCCGGAGCTGGATCGTCCCGCCCATGCCACCAACCACGGCGAACGCCAGCGCCGCGATGTCTTCGGGCGGGAGGTGCCGCACCAGCCGCAGCTGATCGTGCTCCATGAAACCGTGATCAGCGCCGCCGATACGGTGCGGCGCTTTGCCACGCCCCATCCCCGCGATGACGACCAGGCCAGTTATCACCTGCTGGTGGACCGCGAGGGCCAGCGGCTGCGGATCGTGCCGGATCGGGGGAGGGCCTATGGGGCGGCGATGGCGGCCTTCGGTGATTTCACGGTGCGGATCAGGCCTACATCGGTGGGTTCGTTGAACAATGTGGCCCTGCATCTGAGCCTGGAGAGCCCCGCCGATGGCCGCGGCGATGGCGATGCCCATTCCGGCTACACGGCCGAGCAGTACCGGGTGGCGGCGGCCCAGGTGTTGCTCTGGCAGGCGGCCCATGGCATCCCGATGAGCCGGGTCACCACCCATGAGTCGGTGGACCGCAGCCACAGCCGCCGCGATCCACGCAGCTTCCGCTGGTCGGCCTTCGATGCGGCCTGGCAGCAGGCGGCCCAGCGCTGCGGCTTGACCCGCTACGACCGCGGCCGGGCGACGATCTGAGGGGCACTGAGGTGGTCTGGCTTTTCTGGACAGGGCTCATCGTTTACCTCTGAGGCGGGGCACCACCCCTGAAAAGGGCCCCCACCCATGACCTAACGCCGCACCCACAGTCCCGAGTTCAAGGCCAGGGTCGCCATGGAAGCGATCAGTGGCCGCAAGACGATCCAGGAGATCGCAGCCGATCACGCCATTCACCCGATCCAGGTGAGCCAATGGAAGCGGAAAAGACAGACGCACAATGCTTCCGAAACGGCTATCGAAGAAGCTACAGATTCATCTTGAAAAGGTTCGAGCTGTACACAATCGGGACTTAATAAATGGATGGGGTGCGGTGCAACTTCCCTACGCCTTAGCGCGTAAGTATCGGAATGCTGCAACGGAGTGGGGCTGGCAATGGGTATTTCCCCAGCATGGCGCTGGCAAGATCCAACCTCAAAACAACAGGGACGCCATCATCTCGATCCGAGTTTGATTCAGAAATCGGTGCGGAGCGCTGTGCTGGCAGCTGGTATCAGCAAGCCGGCCAGCTGCCACTGCTTGCATCATTCTTTTGCCACACACCTGTTAGAGAGAGGACAGAACATTCGCACAATTCAGGAATTGATGGGTCACAAGGACCTTAAAACAACAATGATCTCTACGCACGATCTCAATCGCGGACCATTGGGCGTTGCCAGCCTGGCAGATTTCCCGTAAAGAAGCATGAAAGAGCCGTCGGCGATACCGGGTCCGTATAAAATCCCAACCCAGCCACCGTCCAATCCCTCAGACCTAATGCGCCGCATGCCCTTTGGAGCAAGTTGCCGGCTTCCCATCGGCCGCTTAGGCCGACAGGGGCACTCACCGCGGAGCGGATACCGGACCCGCCCATACAGTGTTGGATAGATTCTGAAGACACCATCGGACATCGGAATGTTCCCAGGTCGACCGCAGCTTTGAACCTTGCTAGAGTCGGGCAAAGAGGCTTCTACCATGATCTACAAGCTGGACGAAGAGTCAAAAAAGAGGATTGAAGACCTTGCAGATCTTCAAGAACATGTTTCAGCCATTCATGCTTCAGTGCAGGCTGGCGAGGATGGGCAAGAAGAAATCCAAATCTCAATTAGCCTTCTACCTTCATTCTCTACTTCAGCTCCAAGTGCAGAAGCTGGACAAATCCTAAACAATATTGCCTCTGCGGTTCGAAAAAGAGCAACTGAGTTGCCAGTTTCAGCGGTAATCTCCTTTTCAAAGGAGGGCGAAGAAGAGTGAGTCTCGCATCTGATCTTCTCGATCAAGCAAGCAC
>CAIZQU010000144.1 GCA_903935205.1 uncultured cyanobacterium
CGCGTTGCGCCTCGATGGTTTCTGGTCGATCACCGAGGGGCTGGCCGCCTTGTCCCACGACATCAGGGGGTTACTGGCCTTGCTCGGCTGGCGAGAACCACCTCAGGCACTGGCAACTGGGTAACTTCTAATGAGCCCTGCCCATGGGTCTGCATCGCCATGGCCAGAGCATGGGTCTCACTCATCGCAACCTGCGGGGATCAGGATTGTTCGATGTACCCATAATTGATGCGCCGATTCTGCTGCCAAATTGCGGTTGAAATAAGGCGGAAGCAGCAATCTTGATAGGCTTGACTTCACGTCGGCCTGGCTGCCCGCCTGGCTGCCGATCTGGCTGCCCGCCTGGCTACCGATCTGGCTGCCCGCCTGGCTACCGATCTGGCTGCCCGCCTGGCTACCGATCTGGCTACTCGCCTGGCTACCGATCTGGCTGCCCGCCTGGCTACCGATCTGGCTACTCGCCTGGCTACCGATCTGGCTACCCGCCTGGCTACCGATCTGTCTACCCGCCTGGCTGCCGATTTGGCTGCCCGCCTGGCTGCTGATCTGTCTACCCGATCTGGCTACCGACCTGGCTACCGATTTGGCTGCTGATCTGTCTACCCGCCTGGCTACCGATCTTGCTGTCGGCCTGGCTACCCGCCTGGCAACTTAGAGGCACCTCGAAAAATTGAGATTCCTGGGTCACCCAACAATGGAGACTCATTACCTCGACAGGGCCGACTTGATGCCGAATCCACGCAAAAGGAAATTCTTCGAGGTGCCCTTGGTTGACAAGTGATCTGGCAACAGGTCTGTCTGCCGACCTGGCAACTTATCTGGCAGCTGATCTGGCAACAAGTTGTTCGCCAGGATTCAATCGTCGCCGCAGCTGGCCGCAGGCCGCGTCAGCATCAAGGCCCCGGCTGGCGCGCACGCTGACGGCGATGTGACGCTGGGCCAGGGTTGAGCGAAAGGCCTCGACGGCCTCGGGGCTGGGCCGACGGAATTGTTCTTCGGCGATCGGGTTG
The DNA here is from genome assembly GCA_903935205.1 of uncultured cyanobacterium. Taxonomy (GTDB): domain Bacteria; phylum Cyanobacteriota; class Cyanobacteriia; order PCC-6307; family Cyanobiaceae; genus Cyanobium. The sequence goes on from CAIZQU010000144.1 coordinate 1,011, forward strand.
TAGGGGATCAGGTTGACATGGCTCTGGAAGCCCCGCAGCAGCTGGGCCAGGGCGACGGCCTGGCGGGGCTGGTCGTTGAGGCCGCCGAGCAGGATGTATTCGAAGCTCAGTCGCCGGCCGGTGATCGCCACGTAGTGGCGGCAGTCTTCGAGCAGGCGTTCCAGGGGATAGGCGGCGGCGGTGGGGATCAGCTGCTCCCGCAGGCGCTGATCGGGGGCATGGAGACTCACCGCCAGCGTGAACTGGGCCCGACCCAACCGGGCCAGGGCCATCTCCGCGAGCTGCGGCAGGGTCCGGGGCACGCCGACCGTGCTCACGGTGATCTGACGCTGGGCCATCGCCAGGTCGTCGCAGAGGCAGGCGATCGCGTCCAGCACCGCCGCGCTGTTGAGCAGCGGCTCGCCCATGCCCATGAACACCACATGGCTCGGCCGTCGCCCCATGGCCTCACGGATGCTGAGCACCTGATCCACGATCTCGTGCACCGCCAGGGAGCGCTGTAGGCCGCCCTTGCCCGTGGCGCAGAAGTGGCAGGCCATGGGGCAGCCCACCTGGCTGCTGACGCAGACGGTGAGGCGATCAACGCTGGGGATGCCAACGGTCTCGATGCTCAGGCCGTCCTCGGTGGCCAGCAGCAGCTTGGTGGTACCGTCCTTGGCATCGCTGCGGTGGAGCAGGCGGGAGCGGCCGAGCAGGGTGCGACCTGGTTCCGGATCGCGCGATGCTGGCCCGGGGTTGGCACCGGGGGCAGTGGAAGCCTGGAGCGATGGCTCCTGGAGCAACTGGGCGCGCCAGGCCTTGGGCAGCACGGTGATCGCCTCCAGGCTGCGGGCGCCGTGGTTGTAGAGCCAGTCATGCAGCTGCCGGCCGCGGAAGGCGGGCTGCCCCTGGGCGACGGCCCAGGCCTGAAGCGCCTCGGAGCCGAGGCCCAGCAAGGGCTGCTGGGCCATCGGGGGAGGAGGCGCGGCGGCGGTCATCAGGGCCAGATCAGGATGCCGTGGCCCAGCACCCACTCCACGGCCACCAGGGCCACAAAGCCCAGCATGGCCATGCGGCCATTGAGCAGCTCGTTGTGGCGATGGAAGCCCCAACGGGGCACCCAGGGGGTGGGAATCGGAGTCCCGAGGTCGGTGGTGGTGGCGGAACGGTTGGTCACGGCGGAGGCGTTGGCGGAACGATCAGTCATCGGAGAGCAGCCCCTCTTCCTGCAGGCCTTCCAGGGCGGCCGGATCGGCGATCAGCTCCTCCTCCAGGCCCTCTTCCAGGCCGGGGCGGGTGAAGGCCGCAAAGGTGCTGGACGAGGCCTCGATGCCATGGCGGCTGCGGGTGGCCACCAGATCCTCTTCGGACGGGTCATCGAGCACGGCGGCGGAGGCCGCGGGGGCAGGCATCTCCACCGTGTAGTCCGGACGGAGGTTCTGCATGCGCCGGTAGCCGGCGGCCTCCTCCTCGAGAATGTCGGGATGGGGACCGGCTTCGGCCCGCAGCTCCTCCTCGAAGCCTCCGAAGCCGGTGCCGGCGGGGATCAGGCGGCCGATGATCACGTTCTCCTTGAGGCCCCGCAGCCAGTCGCTCTTGCCCTCGATCGCCGCTTCGGTGAGAACCCTGGTCGTCTCCTGGAAGGAGGCGGCCGAGATGAAGCTGTCGGTGTTGAGCGAGGCTTTGGTGATGCCGAGCAACACCGGTGTGAACTCGGCCGGGGCACCACCGGTGACCGCCATGGCGGAGTTGACCTGCTCCACCTGGCGCAGCTCGATCAGTTCACCGGGCAGCAGGGTGGTGTCGCCGGCATCCTCAATGCGCACCTTGCTGGTCATCTGGCGGACGATGACCTCGATGTGCTTGTCGTCGATCGAAACGCCCTGGGATTTGTAGACGTTCTGCACCTCCTGGACCATCTGGAACTGCAGCTTCGAGATCGCTTCCTGGGCGGCCTCCATCGTCGGCTTGCGCGAGCGCAGATCCTCGAAGAAGCACTCCAGCAGCTCGTGCGGATTGATCGGGCCGTCGGTGAGCAGTTCGCCGGCGCTCACCTGTTGGCCATCGGAGACCATCACGTTGCGACCGAGCAGGATCGGGTAGTCGTTGATCGCGTCATCGGTCTCGATCACCGAGACGGTGATGGCGTCGTCGTCTTCGCCCTGCTTGATCTGGACGGTGCCGCTCTTGCGGCAGAGCACGGCCGAATCGCGGGGGCGGCGGGCTTCGAGCAGCTCCTCAATGCGGGGCAGACCCTGAACGATGTCACCGGTTTTCTGGCGCTCGAACACCAGCAGGGCCAGGCCATCGCCGCGCTGCACGAGTTCGCCGTCGCGCACGTGCAGCACCGAATCGGGCGACACCATGTAAGGGCGACCCAGGCGGATCGTGATGGTGTTGGCCTCGATCGCCTCGACCTGGCCGCAGCAGGGGGCCTTCACCCCTTCCGCGAGCGGGTCACCATCGACCACCCGATCGCCCACCGCCACCAGGGCCGGACCGCTGAGCTCGATGCTGCGGGTATCGCCGACCCGCTCCACCAGCAGGCGGCGCACAGGTTCACCGGAGAGCGCTTCCGGCAGCTGCACCACCCCATCCTCCTTGCAGAGGATCTGGGTGGTGGCCACCACATCGCCGCGCTTGACGCTGACCCCGTCCTCCACCTGCAGCTCCGTGTGGGTGGAGCCGTGGCTGGCGTCGGAGAGGGTGTCGCGACGCACCAGCAGGGTCTCGAGGATCACCAGTTGCAGCCGGTCGATCGTCTTGGCCCGCTTGTCGGCCACGGTCTCCACATCCACAGTCATCTGGGGTGTGGTGTCGAAGGTTTCAAGAATCAGCTGAGTCTTGAGCAGCTCAACCCCTTCGACCGACTTGATCAGTTCACCGTCCTTGAACGAGAGCCGCTGGGTGGCGCGCAGGCCGAGGGAGGGGCCACCGGGCTGTTTGACGGCGGTGAGTTCTGGTAGGTGGGCCTCATCGGGGATGGTGTATTCCTCCACCGGGCGCACCAGCAGGGCGCTGCCCTCCGGGGTATCGACAGCCTCGACGAACTGCATTGCTTCGGCCTTGATACCGCTGGCGATCTCTTCACCGGGGTTCACCAGACGACCCTCGCCCCGATAGCGGCCGAGAACCTTGCTGTCGCTGATCAGATGCAGTGTGCCGGAGCGAACGATGATTTCGCGAAGGATGTCGTTCTTCTGGGTCACCGTGACGATGCCGGCGGTCTGGCTGAAGATGTCCTTGACAACCTCAGTGCCAGCTTCGATCCATTGGCCATCTTCGATCATCAACAAGGAGATGTCCTTGTTGATTTCGTGGGTTTCCTGGGGAATCCATAGCAGGGTGCCACCCTTGCTCACCTCGTAGCCGTGCTTGGCGGAGCGGGCTTTCTTGATCGCCAGACCAGGTGCGAAGCGTACGGTGCCGCCGGTCTGGGTGCGGAAGCGATCATCATTGAGCTCAGCGATCACTTCACCGGAGCCGATCTTGGTGCCGGGATGGGTGACGAGACGATAGCGACTGGAATCCTTCTCCTCAAGGAACCAGTTTTCACCGCTATGGGTGGATTCACCCTGCAACTTGCAGTCCTTGAGGGTGATGCTGGCAGTCACGATCTGCACCTCGCGCGAGTCACCGGCCGACTCCCGCAAGCGAACGGCGCCTCCGTATTCGCTGGCCAGCCGACTCTCGGCCAGCACCTCACCGGTGTGAACGGGGCGGTTTCCGGCCACCACCGGCTGGGCGTTGGGAGGGAGATTGTAGACATCGCCGCTGAACACCCAGAGGCGACCCAGGCGCTGGGCTTTGTGGGTGATGTTGCCCTGGCGATCGGTGACCTCGCGGGGCTGAATCACCTCCTCAAAGCGCACCTGACCGGCGAGATCGCAGATCACATCCTTGGTGGCCTTCTCGACACTCTTCTTGACCTGTGCCCCTGAGGAGATCTGGGCGAGCATCGTGTCGGCTGCCACCTGTTGGCCGTCATTGACGAACAGGATCGAGCCGGAGGTGATGCTGAGTTTTTGACTCTTGCCCTTGCTGCTCTTCAGCTCCAGGGTGAAATCGGTCTCGGCCAGATGGGCTTCGACCCCGTGTGGTGTGCGGTGGGGGCGCACCCGCGCTTTGGCACCGAATTCGGCGATACCTTCGGAGGAGGAGCGCACCACACCGGTCTCCGCCGTCGACACACCGCCTGTGTGGAAGGTGCGCATCGTCAGCTGGGTGCCGGGCTCGCCGATCGATTGGGCGGCAATGATGCCTACCGCCTCGCCGAGGTCGACCAGTTCGTTATGGGCCAGGGCCCAGCCGTAGCACTTGCGGCATACCGAGCGGGTGGCTTCGCAGGTGAGCGGCGAGCGCACGATCACCGTGCGGATCTCGGCTGCTTCGATCGCCGCGCTGGTGGCGTTGTCGATTTCGCCATCCCGGTCCACCAGCACACTGCCATCCGCCGCCAGCACGGCCTCGGCCGCCAGCCGGCCAACCAGCTTGGCGCCGAAACGCCCCTTCTCATCGGCGTCGATGCGGATCCCCCGCAGGGTGCCGCAGTCCTCCTCGCGCACGATCACGTCCTGGGCCACGTCGACGAGCCGGCGGGTGAGGTAGCCGGAGTCCGCTGTGCGCAGGGCCGTATCCACCAGACCCTTGCGGGCGCCGTAGGAGGAGATCACGTATTCGGTGACCGTCAGACCTTCGCGGAAGTTGGTGCGAATCGGCAGGTCGATGATCTCGCCCTGGGGGTTGGCCATCAGGCCGCGCATGCCCACCAGCTGGCGCACCTGCGACATGTTGCCGCGAGCACCGGAGTTGGCCATCATCCAGACCGAATTGAGCGGGTCGTTCTCGTTGAAGTTCTTTTTGACCTCCTCCACCAGTCGCTCGTTGGTTTCGGTCCAGGTGTCGATCACCTTCGTATGACGTTCCACCTCGGTGATTTCTCCGAGCCGATAGCGCTCCTCGGTGTCGGTGATCTGCTGCTCCGCCTCCTGCAGCAGCCGCACCTTCTCACCGGGGATGCGCAGGTCATCGACGGAGATCGAGACCGCCGCCTGGGTGGCGTAGTGGAAGCCCAGATCCTTGAGCTCATCGGCCATGGCTGCGGTGGCCGCGGTGCCGTGGTGCTTGTAGGTCCAGGAGACGAGGTTGCGCAGAGCCTTCTTGTCGATGACCCGGTTGCGGAAGGTGGGCTGCAGGTTCGCCGATGGCGCCGCTACGGGGGCGGGGGCCGGGGCGGCGGCCGCTGCCTTGCTGCCCTTCTTGCTGCTGGACTTCTTGGCGGGGGTGGCGGTCATGGTGCGATCGGAGCGGTGCGGAGCGGGAAGGCGGTTCGGACTCGGTGCAGAAAGGGAATTCAGGCGGCGGCCACGGCGGTGATGATGGTGTGGTTGATCACCACCCGACCAACGGTGGTCAGCAGGTAGCGGCTGATCAGGGCATCGTCCTCATCGAAACGATCGCGGCGGAACTTCCACTGTTCGATCCGGGTGCCATCGGCCAGGGTTTCGCGGCTGGCAGGCTCCTTGTCTTCGCCGTCGCTGTCGACCTCGCCGTTGAAACGCACCCAGATCCAGTCGTGGAGATGGAGATGCTTCTCCTCGAAGGCTGCGATCACGTCCTCCAGGCTGGCGAAGGTGCGGGCGCGGTCGCCGAAGGATGGCTTGACGGCTCCGGGCTGCTCCGCCGTGAGGTAATAGGCGCCGAGAACCATGTCCTGGGAGGGGGTGACGATCGGCTCACCGGTGGCTGGCGACAGGATGTTGTTGCTCGCCAGCATCAACATCCGCGCCTCGGTCTGGGCCTCGATCGCCAGGGGGACGTGGACAGCCATCTGGTCGCCGTCAAAGTCGGCGTTGAAGGCCGGGCAGACGAGTGGGTGAAGCTGAATGGCACGACCGTCAACCAGTTTCGGTTCGAAGGCCTGGATCCCAAGTCGGTGCAGGGTCGGGGCGCGGTTGAGCAGGATCGGATGACCTTCGATCACCTCCTGCAACACCTGCATCACTTCATCGTCAGCGCGCAGGATCAGTTTTTTGGCGGCTTTGATGTTGTTGACAATATTTTGGCGGATCAGGCGATGAATCACGAACGGCTGGAACAGCTCAATTGCCATTTCCTTGGGTAGGCCGCACTGATGCATCTTCAGCTTCGGACCAACCACAATCACCGAACGGCCGGAATAATCAACCCGCTTGCCCAACAGGTTCTGGCGGAAGCGACCCTGCTTGCCTTCGATGATGTCGCTGAGCGATTTCAGTGGCCTGTTGTTGGCCCCCACCACCGTGCGTCCTCGCCGGCCATTGTCGATCAGGGCATCCACGGCCTCCTGAAGCATGCGCTTCTCGTTGCGCACGATGATCTCCGGCGCCAGGATTTCCTGAAGCCTGGCCAGGCGGTTGTTGCGGTTGATCACCCGCCGATAGAGATCATTGAGGTCGCTGGTGGCGAAGCGACCGCCATCGAGCTGCACCATCGGCCTGAGATCAGGCGGGATCACAGGAATCACGTCCAACACCATCCATTCCGGCCTGGCGTTGGTGGCGATGAAATTATCAATCACCCGCAAACGTTTGATCAGCTTGGCCCGCTTCTGCCCTTTGCTGGCAGCGATCTCTTCACGCAGCTGGTCGCCGATTTCGGTGAGATCAAGGTCCTCGAGCAGCTGTTTGAGGGCCTCGGCGCCGATGCCGACGACGGGCTCGTTTTCAATGTCGGAGTCTTCGGCGAAGATCTGATCCTCAATCTCCAACCATTCATCTTCAGTCAGCAGTTGCTTGTAGGTGAGATCTTTGTGATCGCCTGGATCGAGCACCACATAGCAGTTGAAGTAAACGATCTGCTCAACATCCCGCAACGGCATGTCGAGCAGGATGGCCACATAGCTGGGGATGCCTTTGAGATACCACACATGCGACACCGGTGCGGCCAGTTTGATGAAACCCATCCGGTGCCGACGCACCCGACTTTCGGTGACCTCAACGCCGCAGCGTTCGCAGACGATGCCGCGATGTCTGACCCGCTTGTACTTGCCGCAGTGGCACTCCCAGTCCTTGGAGGGACCGAAGATCTTCTCGCAGAACAGCCCGTCCATCTCGGGCTTGAGGGTTCGGTAGTTGATCGTTTCCGGCTTGGTCACCTCGCCCACCACCTGGCCATTGGGCAGGGTGCGTTGGCCCCACTGCATGATCCGCTCCGGCGAGGCGAGCGTGATCTTGACGTAATCGAAATGGTTTTCGGTGCGGAGGTTGCTGTTCGACATGGCGGCTGCCGCGCGGTGTGAAGGGGGTGCGGAAAGGGTGGGACGCCGGGTGCCGCCCCTGCGGAATTGGGGCGGCGGCGGCGGTATTCAGCGGTCAGTCGTCGTCGTAGTCCGCGACGCCGAGGGATTCGTAGGTGGGGCGGCTGGGGGTGCTGCGGCGCGGATTGACGTCCTGCATCAGATCCACCTCCTCGCCTGCATCGGTGTAGACGGCGATGTCCAGGCCGAGTGACTGGAGTTCGCGCATCAACACCTTGAACGATTCGGGGGTTCCCGGCCTGGGGATCGGTTTGCCCTTGACAATCGCGTTGAGGGCTTCGTTCCGGCCTTGCATGTCGTCGGATTTGACCGTGAGCAACTCCTGCAGGGTGTAGGCGGCTCCATAGGCCTCCAGGGCCCACACCTCCATCTCACCGAGCCTTTGGCCACCCTGCTGGGCCTTACCACCCAGGGGCTGCTGCGTGACCAGGGAGTAAGGGCCGGTGGAGCGGGCATGGATCTTGTCATCCACCAGGTGGACCAACTTGAGAATGTGGGCATAGCCCACGGTGACCGGCTGGTCGAAGGCCTCGCCGGTGCGGCCGTCGATCAGCTGGATCTTGCCGGGGTTGCTGGGGTCGTAGACCCAATCCTTGCCGGGGGCTTTGGCCGCCTCCTCGAGATAGGCCTGAACCGTCTGCTTGCTCTTCTCGGCCCCGTGCATCTCATCGAACGGGACGACCTTGACCCGGCAGTCGAGATGGGACGAAGCCCAGCCCATCAGGCACTCGAAGACCTGCCCCACATTCATCCGGCTGGGAACGCCGAGGGGATTGAGGACGATGTCGATCGGGGTGCCGTCGGGCAGGTAGGGCATGTCCTCGCGGGGAAGGATGCGGCTGATGATCCCCTTATTGCCATGGCGGCCGGCCATCTTGTCGCCCACCTGGATCTTGCGGCGTTGGGCCACATAGACCCGCACCACCATGTTGGCCCCCGGCGGCAGTTCATCACCCTGTTCGCGGGTGTAGATGCGAACGTCGACAACGCGGCCGCGCTCAGTGCTTGGCACCCGTAGGGAATTGTCGCGGACATCGCGGGCTTTCTCGCCGAAGATGGCGCGCAACAGCTTCTCCTCGGGGGGTTGGTCGGATTCACCCTTGGGAGTGACCTTGCCAACCAGGATGTCACCGCTTTCGACAAAGGCACCGATGCGAATGATGCCCATCTCATCAAGGTTGCCGAGGCTTTCTTCAGCAACATTGGGAATTTCGCGGGTGATCTCTTCGGGTCCGAGCTTGGTCTGCCGGGCTTCGATCTCGTATTTCTCGATATGCACCGAGGTGTAGAGATCATCCTGCACCAGCCTCTCACTTACGAGGATGGCATCTTCGTAGTTGTAACCTTCCCAGGGCATGTAGGCGATCAGAACATTCTGACCCAAGGCGATTTCGCCGCCCTCGCAGGCGGAGCCATTGGCCAGCACCTGGCCAGCGATCACGCGGTCGCCCTGCTTGACGATCGGCCGTTGGTTGAGGCATGTGTCCTGGTTGGAGCGCTGATACTTCTGGAGCATGTGGTAGTGATCTTCACCCTGCTCGTCACGGATGATGATCTGGGTGGCATCCACAAACACCACTTCGCCATTGACGCGGGTGATCGGCACCATGCCCGAGTCCCTGGCGACCTGGGTTTCCAGGCCCGTGCCGACCAGAGGTCGTTCCGGGCGTAGCAGGGGAACCGCCTGGCGCTGCATGTTCGAGCCCATCAGGGCGCGGTTGGCATCGTCGTGCTCCAGGAAGGGAATCAGGGAGGTGGCCACCGAGATCACCTGAACCGGCGACAGCTGGACGTAATCGACCTGCTCGGGTGGAACCTTTTCAAAGTCCTGGCGGTATCGCACCGGTACCAGATCGCTGGTGATACGACCTTGGGCATCGGTGGGCACATCGCCCGGAGCGACGCGGCACTCATCCTCGAGATCGGCGGAGAGGTAGATCGGGTTGCCCGCCTTGCTGACGATGCCGTTCTCGACCTTCCAGAACGGTGTTTCGATGAAGCCGTACTCGTTGACGCGGGCGTGGGTGGCCAGCGAGCCGATCAGGCCGGCATTCGGACCTTCCGGGGTCTCGATGGGGCAGATGCGGCCGTAGTGGGAGGGATGGATGTCGCGCACGGCGAAGCCAGCGCGCTCCCGGGTCAGACCCCCGGGGCCAAGGGCGCTGATCCGGCGTTTGTGGGTGAGCTCGGCCAGGGGATTGGTCTGGTCCATGAACTGACTGAGCTGGCTGGAGCCGAAAAACTCCTTGATCGCCGCCACCAGGGGCTTGGGATTGACCAGCTGGGCCGGGGTGAGCGAGTCGGTTTCGCCGACGGTCATGCGCTCTTTGATGATCCGCTCGAGACGGTTCAAACCGACCCGCACCTGGTTCTGCAGCAACTCACCCACTGAGCGGACGCGGCGGTTGCCGAGGTGGTCGATGTCATCGAGGCTGGCACCGCCGACATCGAGCTCAAGATTAATCAGGTAATCGATGGTCGAGAGCACATCCTCCGGCGTCAGGGTCCGGGTGGCATCGGGGATCGTGAGCCGCAGCTTCTTGTTGATCTTGTAGCGACCCACCCGGCCCAGGTCATAGCGCTTGGGATCGAAGAAGCGGCTGTGCAGAAGGGTCTGGCCGCCGCTCACCGAGGGCGGTTCACCGGGACGCAACTTTTTGTAGAGCTCAAGCAGAGCCTGATCCTCCGACGCTATTCCTTCTTCGTTGGCGGCCTCGATTGACTTCTGGTAATACTCCGGATGGCGAAGTTTGTCGAGAACGTCGTTATCCGAGAGGCCGATGGCCCTCATCAGCACATGGGCGTTGATCTTGCGCGTTTTGTCGACACGCACATGCAGCAGATCGTTCTTGTCAGTTTCAAACTTCAGCCAGGCGCCGCGGTTGGGGATGAGGCTGGCGTTGAACGTCTTACGGCCGTTTTTATCTTGTTCATCCTTGAAGTAGACCCCCGGCGAGCGCACGATCTGATTGACGATCACCCGCTCGGCACCGTTGATGATGAAGGTGCCCCGCTCGGTCATCAGCGGCAGCTCGCCGATGAAGACCTCCTGCTCTTTGATCTCGCCGGTCTCCTTATTGATCAGCCGGCAGGTCACATACATCTGCGAGGCGAAGGTGGCGTCGCGTCGCTTCGCTTCCTCGACATCGTGGCGGGGTCGCTTCAGGCGGTATTGGTCACCGACGAAGTGGAGCTCAAGCTTGCCGGTGTAGTCGGTGATCGGCGAAAAGCTGTCGAGCTCCTCGATCAGGCCCTTTTCCAGGAACCACTTGAAGCTTGCCCGCTGCACCTCGACCAGATCGGGGAGGTAGGTCACGGTCTTGGCGACCTGGATCGCGCTGCTCATGCGGTGAACCTGCAGGAACGGAGGGAAAAGAGATGGTCAGGGTTCGGCGGGAGGTCCGCCGGGGGTGGCTGCGGCGCTGAACCGCCAGTGGATCGGACATCGCGACGCGAACAGCCGCCCCTGCGAGCAGGAACGGCTGATCAGGCGTGAAGACCTACCGGGTGGTCCGGATGCTGCGGCAGTGTCCCCCTCGGGTTACGGCCGCCGCGGCCTGAGCCACAGGCGGAGCAAGGGTCGTCGGGGTGGACGGCAGGGAGGACAACAGGGGAGTCGTCGTGGTGGACAAAGGAGCGCTTCCGCTACCAGGCCAATGGAACATCATACATTGTGAAGGGCCAGGCCGAACAGGGCTGAGGCGTTGGCGGTGCTGGTAGTGGCCACCTGTTCCAGGGTCTCCCCGCGCAGCTCCGCCACCCTGGCGGCCACGGAAGCCACGAAGGCGGGTTCATTCCGCTTGCCCCGCCGTGGCACCGGGGCCAGGAAGGGGCAATCGGTCTCCACCATGTAGCGATCGGCCGGAACCTGGCGGGCGCAGGCCTGGATCGCCTCCGCCCTGGGGAAGGTGACGGTGCCGCTGAAGCTGATCAGGAATCCGTGCTCGAGAAAGGCCTCCATCTCCTCCGGCGTGCCTCCCCAGCAGTGCATTACGCCGCGGGGGACGGCGCCGCGGCGAGCCCGGGAGGCCAACAGCTCCAGCATCGGCGCGGCGGCGTCGCGGCAGTGCACGATCACCGGTCGATCCAGTTCCACCGCCAGATCGAGCTGGGGTTCGAGCACCTCCAGCTGGCGTTCGATGTTGGTTTCGCGATAGAGATCGAGGCCAAGCTCGCCGATCGCCACCACGCGCGGGTCATCAAGGGCTGCCTGGCGGAGCACGGCGGCGGTGTCGCTCTGCCAGTGGTCGGTGTCGAGCGGGTGCACCCCGACCGCATAACGCAGTTCGGGGAAGCGGTCGGCCAGGGCGCGGATCGCAGCGATCTCGCCGGGTTCGACGCAGGCATGGACCAGGGCTCGTACGCCGGCCTGCCGCCAGCGGGCGGCCACCTCGTCCAGATCATCGTCGAAATTGCGGAAGACGATGTGGCAGTGGCTGTCCACCAGGGGGATGGCGGACTGGCCCAGGCTGCCTGAGCCCTCGGAGACAGCAAGGCTGCTGGCGGTCATCGGCAGCGGCCGGCGCGCACACCGGCAGGAAGAGGGATCGCGCCATTGTGAAGGGGCGCCATGGGCTCCGGTAGGCCATGAAAAGAGGCCAGAGACATCTTCCGGGCGGGAGTGCGGAGGCCTGGCTCAGACACTGGACCGGCACCTGGCCGGGCGGAACACCGCCGGTTGCAGCGCGTACAGCCTGTGGCTCCAGGGACTGGCAGGACCCGTTCTGGCGCTGACTCCGGCTGCCGCGGCACGGCTTGCTCGCCCTGGGGGGGATCCGAGGCAGAGTCTGGCTCAGCTCCCTTCCGCCCAGGCAACGATCAGGCGCCTGTGGCGGGCTCCAGCACCTTGCGAACGGCCGCGCTGAGCCGCGACTTCTGATTGGCACCCGTGTTCCGGTGGAGCACCCCCACCTTGACGGCTTTGTCGATCTTGCTGAAGGCGGCGCTCATGGAGGCTTCCACGGCGGCACGGGCCTCAGGGGCAGGCTCCTGGCCGTAGGCGCTGCAGGCGCTGAAGCAACGCTTCATCAGGGTCCGCATCGCCGACTTGTAGGTGCGGTTGCGGAGCCGGTTGCGTTCGGCGATCGTGATGCGCTTCTTCGACGACGTGTTATTAGCCACAGGTGCTGCTGCTGTTCGGGCAAACGACGATCCTAACGCGATAGCCGCCGGCGCTCCGATCAGCGGCGCCGGCGCGGCCTAGCCTCGGCACCAGCCTTGCGTCTCCGCCGTGGTCGTCTCCAGATCGGCCTCCGACTCCCTTGCTCCCCCACCCCTGGCGATCAGCTGCCTGCGGGGCGGCGATGCCGCGGCCCGGCGGTTGACGGAGATCGCCGCTCGGACCGAAGGCGGGGCCCTGCGGGAGGAGCAGGATCGGGTCGCCGCCATCCTCGATCGGGTGCGCCAGGAGGGGGATGGGGCCCTGCTGGAGCTGAGTGAGCGTTTCGATGGGGTCCGCCCCGATCCCCTGAGGATCCCCCCCGAACGGCTGGAGCAGGCCTGGCAGGACACCCCGGCTCCCCTGCGGGAGGCCCTGGCTCTCGCCCACGGCCGCATCGAGACCTTCCATCGTCTGCAGCGTCCCGCTGACCTGGCGCTGCAGGGCCCCCACGGCGAATCCCTGGGTCGGCGCTGGCGGCCGGTACAACGGGCCGGCCTCTACGTCCCCGGCGGCAGGGCCTCCTATCCGAGCACCGTGCTGATGAATGCCGTTCCGGCCCGGGTCGCCGGCGTCGAACGGATCGTGATGGTCACCCCGCCGGGCCCGGACGGGGAGCCCAACCGCACCGTGCTGGCGGCCGCCCATCTGGCGGGGATCACCGAGATCTACCGGGTCGGCGGCGCCCAGGCGATCGCGGCCCTGGCCTATGGAACCGCTTCCATCCCCAGGGTTGATGTGATCAGCGGCCCCGGCAATCTCTGGGTCACCCTGGCCAAGAAGGCTGTCTACGGCACGGTGGGTATCGACTCCCTGGCGGGCCCCAGCGAGGTGCTGGTGATCGCCGACCACACCGCCGTCCCCGATCAGGTGGCCGCCGATCTCCTCGCCCAGGCGGAACACGATCCGTTGGCGGCGGCGATCCTGATCACCACCAGCACCGCCCTGGCCTCGGCCCTCCCCGGAGCCCTGGCGGCCCAGCTTCGCCACCATCCCCGCGAGGCGATCGTGCGCCGGGCCCTGGCCGACTGGGGGCTGATCGTGGTCTGCGACACCCTGGAGGAGGCGGCAGGGCTGAGCGATCGCTTCGCGCCCGAGCATCTCGAACTGCTGGTGGAGGATCCCGAGACCCTGGCGGAGCGCATCCAGCACGCCGGCGCGATCTTCCTGGGCCCCCACACCCCCGAGGCGGTCGGCGACTACCTGGCCGGCCCCAATCACACCCTGCCCACCTGCGGCACGGCCCGCTTCGCCGGAGCTTTGAGCGTGGAAACCTTCCTGCGCCACACCAGCCTGATCCGCTTCAACCGCGAGGCCCTGGCCGCCACCGGTCCGGCGGTCGTCACCCTGGCCGAGAGCGAGGGGCTGCACAGCCACGCGGAATCGGTGCGCCGCCGCCTCGGCTGAGCGAGGCCCCGGCCTCCCCGCCTGGGTCAACCGCCGAAGCCACCGGCGGCCGTCGTTAGCGTGGCGACCAGCCTCAGCCCTGACCCGCCGCATGTCGCCACGGCCGTTGCCGACCCTGCTGCTCACCCTCGGCGGAACCTGCCTGCTGGCGGCCACCGTGCTGCTGCGGCTGCCCTCGGAGGCCACCACCGCCGGCGGGGGGGCCAGCAGCGCGGATCCGCTCCAGGCCACCCTGCCCCAGGAGTCCGGCGCCGGCCCCAGCCTCTCGCTGCCCCATCGCAACGACCTGCCGACCGCCCAGGACGGCCGCCATTACCCCCTGGTTCCCGCCGATCCGGCGGAAACCGCCCGCCTGCTGGCGGCTGTGGAGGCAGCCCTGCGGGCCGCCGCCACCCCCTCGGCGGAGCTGCCGGCCCTGGGCCATCAGCAGCAGGTGATCTACCGGGTCCTGGCCCATCAGCCCGGCAGGGCAGCCCAGGTGCGCGCCGCCCTGCCGGAGCGCTGGCAGGGGGTGTTCGATCTCCACCTGCGGGCCCGCCAGGCATTCGTGGCCATGCACAACCCGGCTCGGCGGCCCACCTCTCTGCCGGCCTGGCGGATCCAGGCCCCCGAGAGTCCCGAGCGGCTGCTCACCTACTACCGGCAGGCGGCGGCCGCCACCGGCATCCCCTGGGAGGTGCTGGCGGCGGTGAATCTGGTCGAGAGCGCCATGGGTCGCATCGACGGGGTGTCGGTGGCCGATGCCCATGGGCCGATGCAGTTCCTGCCGAGCACCTGGGCTGAACCTGGGATCGGCAACGGCGGTGACATCCGCGATCCCCGCACCGCCATCCATGGGGCTGCTCGCTATCTGGTGCGCCGCGGCGGTCTTGTCGACATCCGCAAGGGGCTCTGGGGCTACAACAACAGCGATCTCTACGGCAGCGGTGTCCTGGCCTACGCCGAGCTGCTGCGGCGCGATCCAGCCGCCTTCCGGGGGCTCTACCACTGGGAAGTGCACTATGCCTCGGCGGCCGGAGACATCTGGTTGCCGGTGGGTTACGTCCAGGACCGGCCCGTCAAGGTCAGCACCTGGCTGCAGACCACCCCATCCGCTGCACCGCCCCCCGGCAGCTCGGGGTACTGAGCAGGGGGGGCATCGGGGGTCGTCGACCTGCTCAGGCCCTGGGCTCGAGGGTGCCGGTGAGGGTCAGGCAATAGCCGATCCGGTGCAGCACCTCCCCCGTGCTGAACACCCCGATCAGGGCCGTGAGCGGCACCGTTGTCGTCAGCAGGGTGCCGGAGGGGGGGCCGGAGAACTCATGGACGGACCAGCCCACGGTGGAGACCCCGCCCAGGCCATTGAGGGTGACCAGAGGCGCCGAGCGCAGCACGCGCAGGGCCTGGTCCGCCGAGACCACCTCCCGCGGCAGGGCGATTCCCAGTTCCAGATCCTCCAATGCCCATTCGGCCCGCTCCTTGATCAGCAGCCCGTGGGCGGCCTCCAGATCCACCTGCACCACGCCGCTCAGGGTGAGCTGGTGCACGCCACCCATGCCCTCGAGGTGGGCCCAGTGGCAGGAGGCGAACCGTTCCCTGCTGTGGTCGTCGAGCTGGCTGAAGGTGAGGGCCACAGGGGTCTGGGCAGGGAACCCCCTTGCTACCACAGGCTCCATCAGGTTGCGCCGGACGCCGCGCTGACGTTGCAGCGGCGGGTTGCCGGGGCGTCGGGGCTGCGGCGCTGGGCTCAGCGCCGCAGCAGATCACGAACCCCGGCCACGCCGTCGACGATCTCACCGACCAGCACCTGGTCGGTGAGATTGACGAACAGGCCGTTCTCGAGAACGCCGGGGAGATTGTTGATCGCCTTTTCCAGGCTCACCGGATCGGTGATGCCACCGGCGAATTTCACATCGAGAACGAGATTGCCCTGATCGGTGACCACCGGTCCGGCCTTCTTCACCGCCATCCTCAGCTGGGCATCCCCGCCCATGGCTGCCAGCTGTGCCTGCACCTGCCGCCAGGCCCCGGGCAGCACCTCCACCGGCAGCAGGAAGCCCAGGTTGAGGGTCTGCACGAGCTTGCTGGCATCGACCACCACCACGAACCGGTCGGCGCGGCAGGCCACCAGTTTTTCCTGCACATGGCATGCTCCGCCACCTTTGATCAGCTGGAACGAGGGATCCACCTCATCGGCGCCGTCGATCGCCAGGTCGATCCGCTCGATCGCATTGAGGCTGCGCAGGGGAATCCCCAGCTCGGCCGCCAGCACTTCCCCCTGGAAGGAGGTGGTCACGCCCACGATGTCGCGGAGCTCGCCGCGTTGCAGTTTGGCCCCGAGCGCCTGGATCATCAGCGCGGCGGTGGATCCAGAGCCGAGGCCCACCACCATGCCGTCATGGATCTGTTCGACGGCGGCCTGGGCCACTGCCTGCTTCATCTGATCCTGCAGATCGGCCATCGGGGTCCAGTGCTGAGGCGCCAGACCGTAGCAGGACGCTGAAAATCCCCCGGCAGCATCGCGGCCGGGGGATCGGGATTCCAGGGGGCTTGCGGCTGGCTCCTGGATGGATTCGGGCCAGGGCCCCCCAGGGCCTCAGCCGGCCGAACCGCGGTCCGGCAGGGCGGCCGGGCTGATGGAGAGCTGCAGTTCCTTCTGGCCGCGCACCACCTTCAGGGACAGGGGTTGGCCCACCTCGGCCCGCTCCACGGCCTGAAGCAGGGCGGCGGGGGTGAGCACCGGCTCGCCGGCGATCGCCACCACCAGGTCGCCGCGCTTGAGACCAGCGCTCTCGGCGGGGCTTTCCGGCAGCACCTTCTGGACGAGGGCGCCATCCCGCTCAGGGAGTCGCAGCAGGGCGTCGGGGTCGCGGTTGTTCTCCTTGGCCACCCGGGCGGTGAGGGGGACCAGCTGCAGACCGAGATAGGGATGGATGACCTTGCCACCCTCGGCGAGCTGGCCGGCCACCTTCCGGGCCAGATTGATCGGGATCGCGAAGCCCAGGCCGGCGCCCGGTCCGGAGCGCACCAGGGTGTTGATGCCGATCACCTCACCGCCGGCATTGATCAGAGGACCGCCTGAGTTGCCGGGGTTGATGGCGGCGTCTGTCTGGATCAGATCGAGGCGTTTGTCGGAAAAGCCGAGGCTGTTGATGTCACGGTGCAGGCTGCTGACGATGCCCAGGGTCACGGTCCGCTCCAGTCCGTAGGGGCTGCCCAGGGCGATCGCCCAGTCCCCCACCTCCAGGGCTTCGGAGTCGCCCAGGGGGGCTTCGCTGAGATCGCCGCGCCGGCTCACCCGCACCACCGCCAGGTCGGTGACCGGGTCGGCGCCGACGACGCTGCCATCCAGCTGGCGGCCATCGGCCAGGGTGATCTCGACGCTGTCAGCTCCATCCACCACGTGGGCGTTGGTGAGGATCAGGCCGCGACGCCCATCGATCACCACGCCCGAGCCCTGGCCGCGCTCCCGCATCGACCCGGAGGGATCGCCGAACAGATCGCGCAGAAGCGGATCGAGCATGGCCGGATCAAAGCTTTGGCGCGGCACATCGCGTTCAGTGTCGATGCGGACGACGGCGGGGCTGACCCGCCGGGCGGCCGCCGCCACAAAGCTGTGCTCAGCGCCGGCCCGGGGGGCTGACAGCCCCCCGCCAGTGGCGGCGGGGCCGGTGGGGGCCGCGATCCCGGAGGGTGCTGCCGGGGGCGGGGCGACCTCAGGGCTGTTGCTGGAGCCCGCGCTCTGGATCGGGGTGGCCAGGGCGGGGGCGGAGGGCAGGGCTCCGAGGGCGAGCAGTAGCAGCACCAGGAAGAGTCGCTGCAGCAGGGAGGTCAGGCGACGAGGAAGGAGGTCCAGGGGTGGTACCGCCGCGAAACGATTCCCGCAACCTAAGGGCGCTGCAGGGCCTGCCAGCGCAGCAGGCGATGCCGGATATCCCCCTGGGCCGTGAGTTCCAGCAGCAGGCCTCCGGGATCCTCGCTCCGGCCCTGGGGACAGGGTTGCACCGGGCCGAAGGGGCAGAGGCTGGAGGGGCATCCCAGCAGCGGCACCTCAGGCCTTGCAGGCAGATGGCCCAGCCAATACTGATGCACGTGACCGAACACCACGCCACGCACCCGCCCGCAGCGGGCCAGGAGCGCCAGCAGCCGCTCTCCGTCCTCCAGGCCGATTCGATCGAAGTCCGGGTCGCCGATCGGTAGGGGCGGATGGTGCAGGGCCACCAGCAGCGGCCCGGCGGCCGCAGCGGCCAGGTCTGGCGCCAGCAGCGCCTCCAGCCAGGCCCATTGGGCGGCCCCCAGTCGTCCGCCGTCGCGGCCGCAGCAGTGGCTGTCAAGGGCCAGCAGGCTCCAGGCGGGGCCGACATCGCCTGGCCCGTGGTTGCCGAGGGGCCATAGTCCCGGAGCAACGGCGGCATGGCGACCGAGGCAGGCCCGAAGCAGCGCCGGATGGTCGTGGTTGCCCGGCAGGAGCAGGGGCCGCAGCAGCGATGACGGCAGCTCCACGGCCAACAGCTCCCGCAGCCGCAGGTAGCCGCCCCAGCTCTCGTCGTGGCAGAGGTCCCCGCTGAGCAGCAGCCGGTCCGGAGCCATGCCCGCGGCGGCCAGCGCTTGCAGGGCCGATCGGATCCCATGGCGCAACGATTCCAGCGGTGGTCGTCCGCGGCAGAGAGCCCTGGGATCCGCCAGCAGGTGGGGGTCGCTCAGCTGCAGGAGTCGCATGGTTGCCCCTCGCTGGCGGGCCGGTTGGGTGTGGATCCCAGGGTCGGTTGCGGCCGGCGGTTTGACCGCCGTCTGCCCTGGATTCCCAACGAGTCTTGACGGACGCGGCCGATGATCGCCCTCCACGGGGCTCGGCCCGGTCAATGGGTCCTAAGTTGCCAGGCAGAGAGCCGCGCAGCCATGCCGTCCATCCCTCCCGGCAGCCGGCAGCGCTGCTCCCTTTGTCTGGTGGAGATCGAAGCGATCGGCTCCGGCCACGACGTGGTGCACTTCAGCATGGGGGCTCCGGGCACCCGGGCCAAGCTCTGGGCGCGAGTCTGCCAATACCTGCGCAGCCCCGAACAGTGCGGCCAGTGCCTGAACCAGGACGCCAGCCTGCGGGGCACGGTGACCAGCAACGACTACTACGCCGAGGCTCCTGTGCTGGAGCTGGGATCTCCGCCGCAGGTCAATCCTCTAGGGTGATCGGATGCCCGCCGGGCAGCACGGAATCCTGCGCGACCAACCCCAGACGGGGAGCGTTCCAGGTTTCTGGGCAGTTTCATGAACTGCGGCCGCGGCGGCCCTTCCCGCCACAGTCGCCGCTCCTCCCTGGCCGGCGTCCCCTTCGCCCCTTGCCCCATCCCCTCGCCGCCGACCTTGAGCGCCTGGCCCAGCAGGTCGCGATCGCCCATGGCCTGACGGCCGTCGGCGTGGAATTCCTCACCCATCGCATCCCGATGACGGTGCAGGTTCTGGTGCGCCGCGCCGATGGCGCGGATGTGAGCCTCGACGACTGCGCGGCCTTCAGCGGTCCTTTGGGTGAGGCGATCGAAGCCGCACAGCTGCTTGACGCGGCCTACGTGCTGGAGGTGAGCAGCCCGGGCATCGGCGAGGAACTCCAGACCGATCGGGAGTTCAGCAGCTTTCGCGGTTTTCCGGTCGAGGTGATCCGCCGCGATGCCAGAGGCTCGGAGCGCCCCCAGGAGGGCCTGCTGCTGGAGCGCGATGCCACTGCCGTACAGCTCAATGTGCGCGGTCGGATTGTGCGGATTCCCCGCGAAGAAGCGGTGCGGGTGCGGCTGATCAGCCCCCGCGACGGCCCCTGATCCCGCCCCTGCCGACTCCGCCGCGGTTCGCCGCCGACGCCCCGACCTCCCCCACCCGACGCCATGGCCCTGGTAACGCTCCCCGGTCTGAACACCCTGATCGAGGACATCAGCGATGAGAAGAAGCTGCCACCTTCGGTGGTTGAAGCCGCCCTGCGGGAAGCGCTGCTGAAGGGCTACGAGCGCTACCGGCGCACCCTTTACCTGGGCATCAGTGAGGATCCATTTGAGGAGGATTATTTTTCGAATTTTGATGTTGCCCTCGATCTGGAGGAGGAGGGATACCGAGTTCTGGCCAGCAAGATCATTGTCGAGGAGGTTGAGAGCGAAGACCACCAGATCGGCATCGAGGAGGTGCGGCAGGTGGCTGAGGATGCCCAGATCGGGGACACGGTTGTGCTCGATGTCACACCCGAGAAGGATGACTTCGGCCGGATGGCTGCCGCCACTACGAAGCAGGTTCTCGCCCAGAAGCTTCGCGATCAGCAACGGCGCATGATCCAGGAGGAGTTTGCCGATCTTGAAGATCCGGTTCTCACCGCCCGAGTGATCCGCTTCGAACGCCAGAGCGTGATCATGGCTGTGAGCAGCGGCCTGGGACGACCCGAGGTTGAGGCGGAGCTGCCGCGGCGCGATCAACTGCCCAATGACAATTACCGCGCCAACGCCACCTTCAAGGTGTTTCTCAAGGAGGTCAGTGAGGTGCCCCGGCGCGGTCCCCAGCTCTTCGTGAGCCGCTCCAACGCCGGTTTGGTGGTGTACTTGTTCGAGAACGAAGTGCCTGAGATTCAGGAGGGTTCGGTCCGGATCGTCGCCGTTGCTCGCGAGGCCAATCCCCCCTCCCGTTCAGTCGGCCCCCGCACCAAGGTTGCCGTCGACAGCGTCGAGCGCGAGGTGGATCCGGTCGGTGCCTGTATCGGTGCCCGTGGCTCCCGCATCCAGCAGGTGGTCAACGAACTGCGAGGCGAAAAGATCGATGTGATCCGCTGGTCCGCCGACCCGGGTCAGTACATCGCCAATTCCCTGAGCCCGGCCCGGGTTGAGATGGTGCGGCTGGTCGATCCCGAGGGCCACCATGCCCATGTGCTGGTGCCGCCGGATCAGCTCAGCCTGGCGATCGGCCGTGAGGGGCAGAACGTGCGCCTGGCCGCCCGGCTGACGGGCTGGAAGATCGACATCAAGAACGCCACCGATTACGACCAGACCAGTGAGGACAGACTCGTGGCCACCCTGATCGCCCAGCGCCAGGAGGAGGAGGCCCTGCAGGCCGAGGCTGAGGCGCGGCTGGCGGCCGAGCAGGCCGCCCGGGCCGAGGAGGATGCGCGGCTCCGGGAGCTCTATCCCCTGCCCGAAGACGAAGACGAAAACGAAGACGAAAACCAGGAGGAGCAGGACCAGGGCGATGGGCCGGAAGCGGCTGACGCAGATCTCAACGCTGGGCCGGCAGAGGATGGCGACCCTGCCATCGAACCGGAAACCGACGGTGAGGCATCGCAGCAGGGGGAGGACGAGCTCGGCTCCGCCCCGCTGCAGGAGGGCGGCGATGACGACACCCCGGCCCGGTGACGGACCCCAGACCGGTGTTGCGGCAGTGCGTAGCCTGCCGGTGCCTTGTGGATCGCCGCCAGCTCTGGCGGGTGGTCCGACTGGCCGGAGGCGGCCTCGCCCTCGACGCCGGCATCGGCCGTTCCGCCTACCTTTGCCCAAGCCCCAGCTGCCTGGACGAGGCCCGGCGCCGTAAACGGCTGCAGCGCTCTCTCCGCTGTCCGGTGTCGGATGGCCTCTACGCCGACCTCCTGGCCCGGATCGCCACCTCCGGACCCGCGACCCCTGAGGCAAGATGAACAGTGGCCGTGGCGTGCGTACGGCCCGGTGGCACCCCTGCCCCAAACGGCGGCCCCCCTGGCCCCGCCCCTCGGAGACCTGAATGACCAGCAGCGGCAAAGTGAGAATTTATGAGCTGTCCCGGGACCTGGGCCTGGACAACAAGGACGTGCTCGAAGCCGCAGAGAAACTTTCCATCGCCGCCCGCAGCCACAGCAGCTCGATCAGCGATGATGAAGCCATCCGCATCAAGGCCCTGATCAAGGGCAATGGCAGCGGCGCCCAAGCGCCCCAGCCCTCCCCACCAGCCAAGGCGATTCTGTCTGTGAAGAAGGCGGCAGCCACCCCGGATGTGGCGCCACCGGCGCCCCAGCAGCCCGCGCCACCGGCGCCACCGAAGCCGGCGGCGCCGGTTTCCCGACCCCAGGCGGGCAGCCCGGCGGCGCCCGTGCCCCGCCCCGCCGCTCCGTCGCCGCGCCCCGTACCGGCGTCCCAGGCTTCCGGCCAGGAGCGACCGCGCCCGGTCCAGCCCGAGCGCCCTGCGGCATCCGCTCCGATTTCCCCGCCGGCCCGACCCACCCCACCGGCCCCGACACTGGCGCCACCGGCGAGACCGGCGGCGGTCCCTTCTCAGGCCCCACGCTCGCCAGAGTCCTCCAGGCCCGCGGCCAATGCCGCTGCCGCGAATTCCCCGGCCGGGCCTTCCGCCACCCCCGCTCAACGTCTGGCTGCCGCCGCTCCGGCGCCCGCCCGACCGGTGGCGCCACCGCCCCGTCCGTCGGCAGCGCCACCGACCCGTCAGCCCAGCCCGAGCGACCGCCAGCCTCCGCCGGAACGGCGCCCCACAGCCCCTGTGCCCCGTCCGGTGACGCCAATGCAGGTGAACCGGCCGGGACAGCCCGCCGCGCCCCAGCGTCCCGCAGCCGGCCCCAGGACTGGTGGCGCTCCCGTTCGCCCCGCCCAGCCCGGCGGTCGCCCCGTCGCTCCAGGACGCCCCCAGCTGGTGGGCCGCCCACAGGCGGCCCCAACGGGGGGGCCGGCCGGTGGATCAGCGACCGGTTCTGGCTCTGGCTCCGCCTCCGGCAGCCCTCGCCCGGCGCCGCCGGCTCCCAGGCCCCAGCGCCCTGGAGCCCCTGCTCCTGTGCGTCCGGGGGCTGGAGCGGCCAGGCCCCAGCCCCCGGCTGGTGGCCGCCCCTCCCCCGGGCCCGGCCGGCCCGGGATCACGCCGCTGGAACTGGTCGGCAAGCCCATCCGCCGCGATAGCAGTGCTCCTGCCGGTCCGACGGCCGGTCGACCGGCGGCCCCTGGCCGACCTGGCATGCCGGCCGGCATGCGCAAGCCGATGGCCCCCGGCGAGCTGATGCAGCTGCAGAAGCCCAGCGGACGGCCGACGGCGGCACCTCCCCGGCGGCCCGAACGTCCCGAGGGCGCTGCCGAACCGGGTACGGTTCCCGATCTGGTTCGCCCCACGGCGGCGCCTCCCACGGCTCCACGCCGTCCTGGCTTCCGCCCCGGTCAGCCCGGTGCCGCCCCCGCCGCCGCGCGGGCCAAGCGCCCCGACTGGGACGACAGCGCCAAATTGGAGGCATTGCGCAGCCGCACGCCGCAGAAGCAGCGCCAGAAGGTCCACATCATCGGTGAAAACGATGATGCGCTCACCACCGAAACCAGCGGTTACGCCGGCGAACAGGAGGCGATGGTGTTGCAGGCGAGCCTGGCTCGCCCGGCCAAACCCCGCAGCACCCCTGGCAGTGCCGCCAAGCCCACGGTGGCGGTGCGCAAGCGCAAGAAGGAAACCACCCGCCAGCGGCAGCGCCGCCGCGCCATGGAGCTGCGGGCCGCCCGCGAGCTCAAGGCCCAGCGGCCGGAGATGCTGATCGTGCCGGAGGGCAACCTCACGGTGCAGGAACTGGCCGACCGGCTCGGGGTGGAGAGTTCCGAGATCATCAAATCCCTCTTCTTCAAAGGGATCATCGCCACCGTCACCCAGACCCTCGATCTGCCCACGATCGAGACGGTGTCCGATGAATTCGGGGTGCCGGTGCTCGAGGACGACGTCCAGGCGGCCGCTGCCAAGACCACCGAGATGATCGAGGCCAGCGACCTCGAACACCTGATCCGCCGTCCTCCGGTGGTGACGGTGATGGGCCACGTCGATCACGGCAAGACCAGCCTGCTTGATGCCATCCGCAAGACCCGTGTTGCGGCAGGGGAGGCCGGCGGCATCACCCAGCACATCGGCGCCTATCAGGTGGAGGTTCCCCACGGCGGCGAGCGCCGTCGGATCACCTTCCTCGACACCCCCGGCCATGAAGCCTTCACCGCCATGCGTGCCCGTGGCACCAAGGTCACGGACGTGGCCGTGCTGGTGGTCGCCGCCGATGACGGCGTGCGCCCCCAGACCCTGGAGGCGATCAGCCACGCCCGCGCCGCCGAGGTGCCGATCATTGTGGCGATCAACAAGATCGACAAGGAGGGTGCTTCGCCAGACCGGGTCAAGCAGGAGCTCTCCGGCCACGATCTGGTGTCCGAAGACTGGGGCGGTAACACCGTCATGGTGCCGGTGAGCGCCATCAAGGGCGACAACATCGATCAGTTGCTCGAGATGATCCTGCTGGTCACGGAGGTTGAAGACCTCCAGGCCAATCCGGATCGTCTCGCCAGGGGCACCGTGATCGAGGCCCATCTCGACAAGGCCAAGGGTCCGGTGGCGACTCTGCTGATTCAGAACGGCACGCTTCGCAACGGCGACGTTGTGGCGGCTGGTCCGGTGCTCGGCAAGGTGCGGGCGATGGTTGACGACACTGGAAAACGGGTCAAGGAAGCCGGACCGTCCTGTGCCGTCGAGGCCCTCGGTTTCAGTGAGGTGCCCACCGCCGGTGATGAGTTCGAGGTCTACCCCGATGAGAAGAGCGCCCGCGCCGTCGTTGGCGATCGGGCCACCGAGGCCCGGGCCTCTCGCCTCGCCCAACAGATGGCCTCCCGTCGCGTCTCCCTGGCCTCGATGTCGGGTCAGGCGAGCGAAGGCGAGCTCAAGGAGCTCAACCTCATCCTCAAGGCCGATGTGCAGGGTTCGGTGGAGGCCATTCTTGGAGCCCTCGAACAGCTGCCCCAGGAGGAGGTCCAGGTTCGGGTGCTCCTCTCGGCACCGGGCGAGATCACCGAGACCGACGTCGACCTGGCCGCGGCTTCCGGTGCCGTGATCGTCGGCTTCAACACCTCCATGGCATCTGGCGCCAAGCGTGCCGCGGATGCCACCGGTGTCGATGTGCGCGATTACGACGTCATCTACAAACTGCTTGAGGAGATCCAGATGGCCATGGAGGGCCTGCTGGAGCCTGAGCTGGTGGAGGAGGCTCTCGGAGAGGCCGAGGTGCGGGCGGTGTTCAGCATCGGTCGCAACGCCGTGGCCGGCTGTTATGTCACCAGCGGCAAGCTGCAACGCAACTGCAAGGTGCGGGTTCATCGCGGCCGGGACAAGGTCTTCGAGGGCGACCTCGACTCCCTGCGTCGCAACAAGGATGACGTCAAGGAGGTCGCCACCGGCTTCGAATGCGGCATCGGCTGTGATCGTTTCTCCTCCTGGCAGGAGGGCGACCGCATCGAGGCCTTCAAGCTGGTGACCCAGCGACGCACCCTCAGCACCTGATCCCCGTGACCCAGGCCGTCGCCCCCACGCCCCGCAGCGAGTCCTTGCTCTGGCTCCAGCTGCTGGGGCTGGGGGTCATGCCCCTTGAAGCCCTGGTGTTGCTGTTGCTCCTGGCCGGCAGTGATCCCGGCCCGTGGCCAGGTCTGGAGCGCCTGCTCTGCTGGGCCATCGGTTCTCTGGTGCCGGCTTACCTGCTCTGGCGCCGACCCGCCGATCCGTTTTCGCTGCTGCTCCTGCAGGTGCCCCAGCGGGGCCGCAGTCGCCTGCAGCTTCAGCTCAGCGCCCTCCAGGTCCACCCCTTGCTGCAGGTGGGCCTGTTGTTGGGTTGCCTGGCTTCCCTGGCCCTGCTCTGGTGGGTTGATTCCCACGCCGCCTTGGCCACGGACCTCTCTCCCCTGATGGGCTCCTCGCGGCTGTTGGCCCTGCTGCTGGCGGCGGCGATCCTGGCCGCGCTGCTCTGGCAATGGCAGCAGGTGTTGCAGGCCATCTGGCTCCTGCGCATGCCCCCTGCCCGGTTGGTGGCGGCGGCGCCGATGGGATTGGACAGTCTCAACAGCCAGCGCCTGCTTCTGGGGATCCCTCTGCTGTTGCCCAACCCCCTGGAGGTGGCCCCTTCACCGTCCGCTCCCGCCAGCAGGGCCCGATCCATCCCGATCGCCTCACCGACCTCGCACCAGATCAAGCCGGAGGCACCCGGCGAGAGCCAGCAGCGCGACCCAGAGCCCCTGTCCGGCCCGCACTTCCAACCCGATCACCAGCCCAATGGCCCCGAGCCTGAACTCGAGACCCAGAAGCCTGACGCTGAAGACCCGAAGCCATCCGCCGGCCTTCCCTCAGGGGGCGGTGTCCCGGTTGCGGTCGAACCAGAGCAGGCCGCCGCAGAGGATGAGCGCGGTGGATTGGATCAGCAGATCGGTTGAGGGCACCTCTCCGCCGGCAGCTGAACGCATCGCCATCGTCGCCAGACCGACTGCCGCCGAGGCGGTCAGAGCGATCCAGAGCCCCCGGCGCAGTCCTCGCCAGGGGGTTCGGGCCTCCTCAAGCAGCCGCCTCCGCAGCTCGGGATCAAGAGGGGCACGGTCGGACTGGGATCCCATCGGATTCGGCGGTGGTGGGGGGGGCGTTGCTGGATCAGGCGGCAAACGCCTCGCCCCAACGGCCGGAGGGTCAATGCTAGTTTGCAGGGGTTGCCGGTGTAGCTCAGCGGTAGAGCAACTGATTCGTAATCAGTAGGTCGCAGGTTCAAATCCAGTCACCGGCTTTCTCGACCCACCGTTCCACCACCCGAAAGATCAGTTCCCGCAAGCGATCTGACGGTTGTCGACAACCACCCTTCCCCTGTCTCGACATGAGACGCTCGGGCTAATGCTGCCGATCCTGCTGCGGGTTTGCAAGACGGGAGGCGGAGCGCCTGGGGTAAGCCCTGTCGGCCCCTCTGCGCGGGGTGGTCGCCCTTGTCTGGGCAGCCGCAATCGCTCAGGTCGCAGGCGGGGCAGCCCCCTGAAAGAGGTTCCCAGCCCAGGCCACGGGATGCAGCCAGCGTCCCCCAGTTCCAGGCCATGGTCGCCATGGAGGCGATCGGTGGCCGCAGGATGATCCAGGAGATCGCCGCCGATCACGCCATCGGAATGCGCAATGCAGCGCCTCTCGCGATGCGACCCGATCCAGATGAATCCGTGGAAGATCGGGCGCCTGGATGGCGCCAGCGAGCTTGGCATCAGAGGCAAGAACCCCCAGGACAACGGGGACGGGGAAGCAGAAGCGGCGCTGTTTCAGCAGATCGGGCGGCCGCAGATGGCGCTCGGAAGGCTCCAAAAAATCTCAGCTGCTCTGCTCTCCTTTAATAGTGTAATCTGGTCATGATCGATATGATTGTGCAGCGTCAGCGGCCACGGTGAGTGACGGGGACTTCCTCGATCCCTGGCCTACCACCGGCCCAGCGCCGCCACCAGAGCACCCACCTCACTCCTAGTGCCTCTGGCACGCTGACCTGCGGCCAGGTAGGTGGCGGGAGACGCCAACGATGGTTGCCCCCATGATCACGGCGTACAGGGCCTGATCCACCCGGCGGCGGGGTTCAAGGATCGTGGGCAGGACGCTGCCGGAGCGCAGTTTGGGGATCTGCAGCGCCAGGCCCCCCACCTGGGTGGTGAGGGTGCGGGGCCGATAGCCGCTGCGGTGGCCGAGCCGCTCCTCGATGCGTTCGTGCCAGTCGGCGCTGAGAAAGGCGGAGAGCTCCAGCTCGATCAGCTATGGCAGTCCTTGGCGGGCCTACTCCGGGATCCGTTCACCGGCGCTGCTGCCATCGAGTAGCGAGGCCAGCTCAGGTGCGTCAGAGAGTGGTGTGGGCGTGGTTCGTCCGGCGGAGGTAGGACTCGAACCAGGGAAGCGGGCCTGCTCACCCCTTGCGACAACTGGCGTTTCAGGAGCGGAGCTCAGCCCCGGCTACACCGGGGTGTGGCTGCCGGGGGAATCCTGCTACTGCAGGGGACGCCAGCGCGCAAGCTGCAGGGGGCGCTACCGCTGCGGTTGCTGCAAATGATCAGGCGATGACTGACCACTGCTGATGCAGCCATCCAAGATCATGATTCGGTGAAACGAGTGCTGACAAGAGATCTGGGATGACTCGCCATCACGCTGGAAGGCATGGAGAGATGTGTTGCTCAGATTCCCTCCTGCTGTTTCTCGACGACGCACTTGAGGAGTCACTCATAATTTTCTTCGGGTAATCAGTTGTCGATTGATTCGTCATCAGGAGGTTGCGTTCTCTACTCCCGTCACCGCCTCTCTCAAGCTTTCGATTCGCCACGCCCCTGTTTCACCTGCCCAGGCTTCCGGCCGAACCCTCAGACTCGACGCCTTCTGGGGCTGATCGGCGGCGGATTGGCTGTGTGTCAAGGCCTTCCCCCACTGTTTGAATGGCAGGCTGCCAGAGGAAAACAGGCCAGGGGCCTGCTGCGCAACCCCCGTATCCCCAGGCCTGTCAGCGGCTCAACCAGGAGTCTTCAAGGCTCTGGCCAGGTTTGTGGCGACGCATCAACGAGCCGATCGCATCAACGACCAGTAAGGCCCCGGTCGCGTTTTTTCTGCCAACTCCTTGCGGCTGCCGTGGGCCGTTGCTGAGTGAAATGGCCATCGAGGCCGGCAGGCCCCAGCGCACCCGCAGCAACAAGGTCGCGAGAAGGGGGCGGAGTCTGGTCTATTCTGACTGCCTTGGTTCGCAGCCGATGAGTAAGCCAGGATATCGCCGCGTCAAGGTGCGGAAGCGTAAACGTCTCTCTCCACGGGATCGAATCCTTGCCCTCTTCACCCGGCTGTTTGGTTTCTCCCGTCGTCGTCGATCAACCCGATCCCGCCGTCGATCTTCCCGATCCCACAAGCGCCCGGACGGAAACAAAGTCCAATCCAACAGACATGACGTCCAATACCTGACAACTCTCGTGCAACCCCTGACTCCAGGGGCCCATTCCCACCATACCTCTCGTGCTGACGGCGGCTCCTCCAGGGGGCGGCAGCGCTCATCCCACTCCAGCCGGGTCAGGTCCGGCCCAATCTGGCTGAGGAAATATCTCAACTCCTACCGCTTCCGCCTCCGCCGTCGTCGCCTGCGGCGCTGGTACCTCAAGAATGTCGAGATTCCGCTCTTTGATCTGCGCCGGGCCCTGACAGGCCTGCTGAGCCCGGTTCGCCGCTACCCGGCCCTGTTCCTGCCGATCGGCATCGCGGGCATCTGGTTGGCTTGGCCCCTGATCGCCCCGAGGTTGCTGTCCTTCAGCCTCAAGCCGTCGCAGAAGCCAAGGCCGGAGGTGATTTCGGTGTTTGTCGAGGACCCCACCCGCAGCATCTGGGCCCTCGACCTCTGGAAGCAGAAGCCTGGCGCCCTGCTGGTGATGCAGGGCCGTCCCTCCAGCCAGCGGGCCAATCAGATCTATCTCCGCAACCAGGGATACTGGCCTGAAAACCAGAAGGGTCTGGTGAAGCTTGAACCCGGCTGCGACACCGTGGGTCAGGTCGCCGCTCTGGCCCGCCTGCTGCAGCAGATGAGACGACCCGGGACCCTGACGATGGTCACCAGCTATGACCATCTGCCCCGCACTCTGGCCATCGCCCGCATCGTGATCGGGCCAATGGGCTGGGACGTCGAAGGGCTGCCGGTGGTGACCCGGGACAAACGTCCGGAGAGCTCCCTGCGGCTGGTGCGCGATCAATTCCGGGCCCAGATGTTGCGCTTCACTGGCATCAGCGGCACCCGCAGCGATTCCAGCTGCGAATGACCCATCTCATTCCCGTCTCATTCCCTGCTCTGCCCCTATGGCCTCAAAAGGGATCGAACGCCAGGGTCCGTGGATGCGGCGGTCCCCAGGTTCAGCCTGCCTGGATCTCCTGGCCTGGAACCAGTACCGGGCGCCGATGGGGACTGTTGCCGAAATGGCGTCGAGCCACCGCCAGGATCTCTTTGTCTCCCATGCCGCCTGTATCGAGACGCAGGGAGCCGCTGATCCTCGCCAGCAGATCGGGGCGGTGGGTCTTCAGGTGATGGAGCAAGGTCCCACTGAGCTGGCTCTCGCCGTGGCCATGGCCCAGGAGCAGCACCGCATCGGCGGAGGCGATCGCAGCGGTCAGGCGACCCAGGTAATCGCTGTCGAGGGGGGCCCGCTGGCCGGCGATGTCGCGGTCATGCCGATGGCTGAGGTTCTCACCGCTTCCCCACAGGCCATGGGGGCGCAACCGCACCTCCTCCACCGTGTCCCCCTCCAGAAGAAAGGCGCGGCTGGAGACCCGCTCCAGCACCAGCACCAGCCGTCTGCTGATGTCCCCCCTGGCCGAGCCGGCCTCGGCGTGGGGATGGTCGGGGCTGACGCCAGCCTCCTTGAGCAGATGGCGCAGCCGACTGACGGCCTCGGCATCGAGATCGTGATGGTGGAATCCGCTGCCGAGGCGGATCCAGCTCTCCTGGCCACCCGGCATGCGGATGCGCAGCCTGTGGTCGTCGATCTGTTCCACCTCGGCGCCGAGGGCGCGGCAGAGATCCTCCGCATCGGAGCTCTTGACCCCATGGGCCATGGGATGGGCAAAGAGGCTCTGCAGGGTGCGCAGCTGCTGGCGATCCATGGGCGGAGGCCGGTTGTTCTGACCCTAAGGAGAGAGGCCGCGGCGGGAAGCGATCGCTGAGTCGATGGCGCAGATCTCACTCCACCTTCAGCACATCCACTGCAGCGCCTAGCTTGATCAGTTCGGATGCGGCCCGCAGAGCAGCCTCATGGGTATGGAACAGGTAGGCCTGCGATGGGTTGTCCACATCCATCAGGGATCCATCCTCGGCGGCGATGGCCAGATAGGAGCCGCTGAGCCTGCGTAGCACGTAGCGCTCCGGCTGTGTGCAATCCATCGGATGGGCCGGATCGATCTCAGGAGCCCAGAAGTGCATGGTTTGGGTGGAGGGGCGGGGTGAGGTCACTGGGAGGCTTCCGGGCGCACCCTAATTGGATCGACCCCTCAGACCGGAGGATTCAGGGAGACATCACATGGGCGGGATCGTTCAGAAGGGGCTGGTGGTGAACCTCCGCCCACTGAACCAGCTGCTGGGCCTGCCACAGGGTCGGGGTTCGCAGACAGTGCTGGGCGGCGTCGCAGACCTGATAACCACCGCCTTCGACGGGCTGGATTGTCGATCCGGCCGGGGTGGTGATCACAGGAGGGCCTGCTTCGATGCCGGCGGATGGGCCGGTAGACAAGCGCGTGGGTTGAAGGTCCATCGGCCCCGGGCAGCGGCTGGGTGACCTTTCCACACCTACTCCCCGCCTGGACCCCATAGCGGCCTTGCGCAATCAGCCGTTGCCCGGGGGGCGGGGTGCCGCTTTCCGCTCAACCGAGAGGGCCCTGGCGATCCGCCGCTCTGGCGGATCGTCACCGGTGGCTGGAATGATGGGGATTGCCCAGCCAAGCGACCCGATGTACACCGACTGGACTGCCGTGATCCTGCTGTTGCTGACGGCGGCGCCACTGGCGGCCGTTGTGGCCACTGCCGCCTTCTTCATCTGGCGTGGACCGAGGAAACCGCTGCCCTGAGGTCCGAGAAGAGCAGCTCGCGCTGCACCTCCGTGGGCAGCTGTCCCTGGCCCAGGCAGTCCAGGCAGGTTCGGAACTGCTGGTCGCCCATCCTCAGAATGCCGCTGCCCCCACAACGGGAGCAGGTCAGCCCATGGGAGGCCAGGGCCGCAGAGGCCGGTGGAGCATGGGAAGGAATGGCTGTCATGGCAGCGGCCTGGTCGTGGTCTTGATCCCCACACTGTGGCGGAGATCTCTGGTTGTGATCCCGAAACCTTCCTTAAATCCGCAGGCGGAATGCCGACCTTGCCATCCCGACCGCGCCGATCAGGGAGTAGGCCGTCGTCCAGGCGCCATCGCCGCTGGTCCTAACCGGGCCCAGGGCTGCCGCCGCCTGACCCCTCGGCACCAGCGGCCCTGAGGCTGCGCTCCAGGGTCGCCAGATCAACGCTGGCCAGCAGCTCCCGGGCGCTTAATCGGGACCCTGCCGGCACCAGCCCCAGACTGGCGGCCAGCTCTCCCACCACAGCCGGCCCATCGAGACCGCGGCTTCGGAATCCCTCGACTCCCTCGGCTCCCTGCCGCTTGCTGAGTCGCTGGCCATGGCCATCCCGCCAGAGGGGAACGTGGCCATAGCGGGGAGGCTGCTGCCCCAGGGCGGCCATCACGGCCACCTGAGGGGCGGTGGAGGACCAGAGGTCCTCGCCGCGCACCACATCGCTGATACCAAGCAGCAGTTCATCCAGGGCGGTGGCCAGGTGATAGGCCACCAGTCCGTCGGCCCGCCGCAGCACCGGATCCCCAACCGCCGAGCGTCCATCGACCCTGCCGGGTCGTGCGAATCGCTCCTGCCAGAGCAGCGATCCCTCGCCAAGCTGCAGGCGCCAGCTCGGCAGACGACCCTCGCGAGGTCCCCAGAGCCGAGGCAGCCCCCGACAGAAGCCTGGATACACCTGCAGCCCGCCATGGGGGGCTGAAATATCCGCCAGCATCCTGCGGCTGCAGGCGCAGGGATAGAGCAGACCGCCCCGGCGCAGAACCGAAAGCACGGTGGAATACAACCCTCGACGCCCGCTCTGGTACAGCACGGGCCCGTCCCACTCGAGGCCGAGCCAGCGAAGATCCGCCTGAATCGATTCCGCCGCGCCAGCTTTGTTGCGGGGAACGTCCAGATCGTCGAGGCGAAGCAGCCAGGAACCGGCCTGGAGGCGCGCATCCAGCCAGCTCAGCAGGGCCGTGCGCAGGTTGCCCCGGTGCAGAGGGCCGGTGGGGGAAGGGGCGAATCGTCCCCTGTAGCCACCCTGGCGTTGGTGAACCCCATCAAGCATTCGCCCGATCAGGTGGTCGGGCAGGGCCAGGAGCGTCTGGCTGGCATCCCCCCTCGGTTCTGCTTCGCAGCTGGGAAGGTCCATCCCGGAAACATTCCCTGGAACCCCCAGGATCTCAGGGGACCGCGATCCCTGAAACGATGGGCCTGACGGACACGGTCAGGCCATCGCAACGATGGACCCTGGCTTCCCGATCGGGGCAGGTTCCCTGCAGGGCCGCCGGGACGCCCCCGCGCGGTGTATCAGCCCTGAACCTTGTCCTTGAACAGTTTGCCGGCAGTGAACGCGGGCACGCGCTTGGCAGGGATCTTGATCTTCTGGCCGGTCTTGGGATTCAGACCCTGACGGGCCGAACGGTCGCGGGCCTCGAAGGAGCCGAAGCCGAGGATCGAAACCTTCTTGCCCTCAACCACCGAGTCGATGATGGTGTCGATGGCAGCGTCCACCACCTGGGACACTTCGGTCTTGGTGAGCTCGGTGCGAGCTGCGACGTGGTTGACGAGATCAGCTTTGTTCATGGGTGACGAGAGGCCTCCGAATGGCGGACGAGTCGGTGGATGGAGCGAACGGGAGAGGGCGGTTGGCGATGGGAGGCAAATCGGAGCTTGGCCGACCGCCGCTTCCTGGAGCGCGCCAATCGTATGGACGCTGGCCCCGTCCGGCAACATGAAAAGGCAAGCATCCACAGGAATCTTGCCCCCGATCAGTATGGCAAGCCCTCTCCGGCCTCAGAGCGGCGGCGGCTCAGCGGCCCGATCGAGGCGCAGCGCCGCCAGCAGGGCCGCCCCCTGCGGTACCAGCCGCTCCCCCCGCAGGGCTCCAAGGGCGGCACCGGTGGCGATCCAGTCCGGGGAACCCTGGGGAAGCCGCTCCCGCAGCAGGGCCAGGCTGCGGAGTTGCCGAGGCCAGTGGAACGTGCGGCGACTGTGCAGGGGTTCCAGTCGATCGGGCGCCACGGGCAGCAGCAGCCGTCCGCAGAACAGGCCGTCCCCGGCATCCGAAGCGGAGGCAGCCCCGTGGAGCACGCAGGAACCCGGGCTGGGGCCGGGGGTCCAGAGCAGCAGCAGGCCGGGACCCAGGCTCAGCGCCTCGCCGAATGACAGCAGGGGGGCCACCCCGGGCAAGAGGTAGGCCTCCTGCTCCTGGACCAGCACCGGCCACCCCAATCGCTCCTGCAGCCGCCGGCAGCGGCCGTGGCCGTCCCGGCCGGTGAGCACGATCCGACCGGCCTGGGGGTCGCCGGCACGTCGGCCCCGGGCCGACAGGAAGCTGAGATTGGCCTCCGTGAGAGCCGGACAATCGATCAGCAGATCCAGACCGTGACTTTCCAGCAACCAGGCGCTTCCCCCCTGGGTGTCGCGGTTGGGGGCGAACAGCCAGAGTCCCGGCGCCACGGCCTGGGGGGGGCGACCCGGTTCCAGGGGAGGCGTGGACCAGCCTGAGGGCTCGGAGCTGGCTGGGGCTGGCTCCGAGCTGGAGGCCGTGGAGGGGGGGGCGGGTTCGATCAAGCGCAGCAGCCCGGTCGGAAGGAACCCTGCCGCATCGCCGAGCGTCGGGGCAATGGGCTACGGCGGCCAGCGGGCCGGCCGGGGGGCGTGGACGTGCGCGACCGATCGGCACCGCCGCGCTGGGGGGGAGTCAGGGCCTTAGCCTGAGACAACCCCTGACCAGGCCCTTGTCGGCGATCCGGATCGGAACACCATGGCCGCTGGGGGCTTCGGTCACGCCCCGCGGTGTCAACTTCTCCGTGGTGGCGCCCCTGGCGACCAGGGTTGAGCTGCTGCTTTTCAGCGAGGCCCGCGCCTGCGAACCGCAGCGGGTGATCGAACTCGACCTGCTCAAGCACCGCTCCGGCGACCACTGGCATGTGGAAGTCGAAGGGATCGGCATCGGCTGGTGCTACGGCTATCGCGTGTTCGGACCGCTGCAGAGCGGTGCCCATGGCTTCAATCCCTCAAAGGTGCTGCTCGATCCCTGCGCCCGGGCGATCGCCGGTTGGGAGGTCTACGACCGTGGCGCGGCCGTCGGGGCGGTGCCGAACACCGCCAGCTGCCTCAAGGGGGTGGTGACGGAGCGGGACCGCTTTGATTTCCTCTCGGCCCCGCGGCCCCGCCACCGCTGGCAGAGCAGCGTGATCTATGAATTGCATGTCGGTGGCTTCACCCAGGGACCGGGCTGCCCGGTGGCGAAGGAGCGCCAGGGCACGTTGCTGGGTCTGATCGAGGTGCTGCCGCAGTTGAAAGATCTCGGTGTCACAGCGATCGAGCTGCTGCCTGTGATGGCCTTCGATCTGCAGGACGCACCAGCCGGCCGTTATCACCACTGGGGCTACAGCCCGATCAGTTGGATGGCCCCCCATCCGGGCTACATGGTGGATCCAGATCCCCTGGCGGCTCGCCGTGAGATGCGCGAGCTGGTGGCGGCCTGCCATCGGGCGGGCCTGGAGGTGATCCTTGATGTGGTCTACAACCACACCACGGAGGGCAATCAGAATGGCCCCACGATCAGCTGGCGTGGCTTCGCAGACACGCTCTACTACTACCAGAACAGTCGCGGCGATTACCTTGATGTCAGTGGCTGCGGTAACAGCATTGCCGCCAACCGGCCCCTGGTGCGGCGACTGATCCTTGAATCGCTTCGCTGCTGGGCGGTCGAACTGGGCATCGATGGGTTCCGTTTCGATCTGGGTATCGCCCTCAGTCGCGGCGAGGAGCTCGCTCCCCTGGATCTTCCGCCCCTGTTCGAGGAGATCGAGGCCGATCCTGATCTGGCCGATCTCAAGTTGATCAGTGAGCCCTGGGATTGCGGAGGTCTCTATCGCCTCGCCGATTTCCCCGCCCGCAGGGTGGCCAGTTGGAACGGGCGCTTCCGCGACGACCTGCGCCGCTTCTGGAAGGGTGATGAACGCACGGTTTGGCCACTGAGCCAGCGGCTGGCGGGAAATCCAGACCTGTTCGGTGGTCAGCCGGCGGCGCTCGGGCGCACGATCACCTTCCTCACCTCCCATGACGGCTTCACCCTTGCCGATCTGGTCAGCTACGACCGCAAGCACAACCTGGCCAACGGCGAGAACGACCGCGATGGCGACAACCACAACAACAGCTGGAACCACGGTGCCGAGGGGCCGACCACCGATCCAGGGATCCTGGCCCTGAGGGAGCGGCAGCTGCGCAACCTGCTCAGCACCATGCTGCTGGCCCCCGGGGTGCCGATGCTGCTGATGGGCGATGAGGTGCGCCGCAGCCAGGGTGGCAACAACAACACCTGGTGCCAGAACAATCCCCTCGGCTGGATGCATTGGCAGCCCGATCAGGAGGACCTTGCCCTGCGGCGCTTCCTGCAGCGGTTGCTGGCCTTACGGCGCCGTCTGGCACCCCTGCTCAACCCCGAATTGCCGATTGCTGATGGTCCACCCCGTCGCGGCGGGGAGGGCATGGCCCACTGGCGCGAGTGGCATGGTGTGGAATGGCGCCAGCCCGACTGGGCGAGCTGGTCCCACTCCCTCGCCTGGAGCCTCCAGGACCATGAGCGAGGCAGCCTGCTCTGGTGCGGCCTCAACGCCTACTACCAGCCGATGCGCTTCGCCGTGCCCCCCTGCACCAGCGGCTGGCGCAGGGTGATCGACACCGCCCTGGGACCGGATCAGGATCTCCCTGAGGATCCGCCGCTGTTTGCCGAGAGTTCGGCCCTGCTCCAGAGCCGAAGCCTGCTGCTGTTGCTGGCCGAACCGCTCCTGGACTGAGGGGCCGTCCGGCCGTTCTCAGGCCGTGGGGTGGGGGTTGGCAGCGGCGGTCAGAGCTTGGCCGCCGAGCATGGTGGCCGCGAAGATGTCACGGTTGACCTGGAGATTGGCTGGGTCGAAATAGGAGCTATGGGCACAGCCCAGGTTGTAGCCCACTGGGCCGGCAGCGCAGCCCGTGGGCTCCAGGTTGAGGAACTCCCGGCTTACCTCGAAGCGATGGCCGATCGGTCCTCCCACATGGTCACCCTTGGCATCGAGATTGATCCAGTTCTGCACCAGGCCTGGCTTGGGGGCCCTGCGGGACTGGGCAGGGCGATTGCCGGGGCGCAGCGTTCCCTGAACCGGAGCCAGGGACAGGGCGCTGCCGACCGTGAACCAGGTGTGCACCCGACCATTCAGAGCCTGGTTCTCGAGCTCCCGCAGCCCCTCGTAGGCCACCACCGTGCCCCAGCTGTGGGAGATGATCTCCAGGGTGTGGCCGGCGGCGAGCAGCGGTCGGACGATGCTGGTGAACCGCTCCAGGATGCGCTGACGGGTGGTGGCGTTGACCATGTAGATCAGGAAATCGTCGATGGCCATGGCTACGCCCCGGCTCGTGTCTCCTCCGCTGGGGGCTGCGGTCGGATCCTGGATCTGCTGCAGCCGTCGATCGTCAAGAACGTCCAGAATGGCCTGGCGCAGCTCCCTGGCCTTGCTGTCGAGCTCTGCGGCACCGCCACTGCGCTGATTGTTGACCAGATCGCTCCAGCGCACCTCGGCACGGCCCTGGCCAGGGGTGGCCGGACCAAACAGGGAGCCCACATGGGGTTTCAGGGCCTGCCACCACTGATCCGAGTAGCCAACCCCATGCTTGCCGATGCCATGGACGCTGACCAGCACCCGTTGGCTCGAGCGTTGCTGCCGTTCGGGCGGGGACATGGGCTCCTCCGCCAGGGCTCGCATCGTGTCGAGGAAGCGCATGTGGGCCAGATAGACCATCTGCTGGGTGCTCAGGCCAAGCGGTTGGGGATCCAGGTTGAGCTGCTGCAGGGTGAGGTTCAGCGGCTGGGGCATGGGCGCCGTGGGGCCCGCGGAGGCGGAACCCAGATCCGGCCACAGCGGTAGCGACTCAGCCAGGCTGGAGGTGGCTGTGCTGCTGTTGGTGGACCCTGGCCGCGATGCCGTGTGGTCAGAAGAGTCGGCGACCCGACCGATCGCCAGCGATCGACCCTCGTGTTGGGGGATCTGCTCGTAGCGACCGCGCAATCGATCGACGACGGCGGAGATCAGTTCAGCACTGCTGCACTCGGGTTTCTGGCGCAGGATTTCACACAGGTTGTAGGTGAACGCTCCTTGGTAATCACCATTGATGTAGGCGTCGGCGGCGGTCTGGTGTTCCGAACAGGCCATCAGGTTGGTCTGGATGTCCCCCGCCACCCGCAGCGTCCGACGCCTGGATGCTCTCGATTGCCAGGCTTCGGCTGGCAGGTTCTGGGGAGCGATGAAGCGGGCGTTGCTGAGCAGGTGCTCGTCGACCACTTCCGTTGATTGATAGGGTTCTATTTCGCGGTTGTTGGCCAGGATCGTTTTTTCTTTTCCCGTCGCCTGACGCACGCGCATGAAGCGGGAGCTGCTGCCGGAATGGCAGGTGTCACGGATGATCAGCAGCTGCACGCCAGAATCGACGGATTGAACCAGGTCAAACCATTCATCGTCGACCATGTAACTATTTGGATCGTCAAAGGCGAAATCCTGGAGGCAGGTGATCTCATCGTGGAGATCTTCTTCTTCACCGTCTTTATCGGGGATATAGGAGCCATGGCCGGAGAAATGAAAGACCAGCACATCACCGCTGACCGCCCCCTCCGTCAACCATCTCCAGCCGTCCATCAGCCCGCTTTTGACGCACTCCTGATCAAGCAATAGACGAATATTGTCGGCCTGGAAGGCGAATTTGTTCAGCAGTACATCCTTGATGTTGAGCACATCGTTGATGCAGCCGCGCAGGGGAATATGCTCATAGGCATTGATGCCACAGAGCAGCGCTTTATGGGTCATGGCTGGTCACAATGATGTCTGCCCGAAAGCTAGCAAGCAGCTTGTCTGCCGACAAGAATCGCGGATTGTTGTGTCCTCGTTGTGGCTCTGGCAGCAGCGATCGGGGCCCGCGAGCTGGCAGCCTGCGAAGCCCAGCCCAGCTGTGATCCGCCCCGCTGGCCGGCGCCCCATGGCGCTCAGGTGGGGTCGATCAGGCCCTGGGCGATCAGGCGGAGGGCGGTGAGGCTGGGAACAAAGAAATAAGCACCACCATGAACTTCGACAAACTGCGGCATCCGGTCGCAGATGAAGGGTGGCTGCTCGCTGCTGCTGGAAGCCTCGATCAGGAATTTGGAATCGTTGGCATGGTTGCCAACGATCGGACATGTGTCATTGCCTGATTGAAAATCGAGGCCGTACTGAAGCCACTGTTGCTGTACAAACTCAAACTGACGAAACAGGCTGGCGCAGACCACCAACATCAGCACACCATGCTCTTCCTGGTCTGAGATGCCCGGACCTGAATGGCCGTAGGGAAGTCCGCGACGCAGAATGCGGCGACGGTTGTTGAGCACGCTTGTCGCTTTGGTCGCTGGTTGTCCCGCGGTCCCTGGCGCCACCGTCGGATCGAGCATGTCGCGGGGGTTGCTGCGACGCAGATGGGAGGAAAAGGGGCAGCGCGAGCCATCGGGATCAGCGGAATAGCTGAAGTCGCGCTGGATCAGATCCAGATAGGCTGCCTTCTTCTCCGTTGGCATGGCGTCGATCTTGGCCCTTTCGGCCTGCCACTCTGCAAAGGTTGCTGCCCTCATCAGTGGAATGCCATCGCTCCAGCGGCCGACCATCTTGGCGCGTAGTGTTTCTTTCGCTTCTTCTAGGCTGATCGCATGGATGTTTGCATACGCGCTGGCCTTGGAGTCGACATACTGGTGGAAGGCATTCACATTCTGATGTAGCTTGCGGTAGGCCATGAAGGTGCCATTGCGGCTGAATTCAGTGGGAAGGATTCCCCCTGCGGTTTCCTGGGCTTCATCGGCATAGCCCAGCAGGAACTCTCCTGTTGCCAATGGAACCCAGTTCTGATCGGCGCTGAGCTTGCCCTGGCCAATGACTTCTCGGCTCATGATCTCTGGGTCGGAGTATTGACCTTCAAAGACCGGATCGCCAATGCCATCGGTGAAGCCAAAATGCTCCTTGACCGGATCGGCCAGGACGGCCATGTCCTGGTAGTGGGGGTTGGGGCCTCGATGGCCGCTCAGAATCGTGACACCTCGCTCCTCTCCACAGGAACACACCAGCCATTGATAGCTGGCTTCCAGGGCCGCTTGGGCAGAGGGATGATCCTTGGGAGTGGCGTTGGCATTGAGGGTGATCAGGATATGCACCTGCTTGTGGGGATTGTTGAGCTCCGCAACCCAGACCGGGTCCCAGAGATCTTGGATGTGTTGTTGGCTGCTATGCAGATCGCGCAGGATCGGTGCGCGCTTCAACATCCCCTCCTGAAATTCATCCGGCATGCCGCGCAGGCTGTTCACCGGCACTCCCAGGGCGAGCAGGCCGCGGAAGGTGAAAGCGATGTTGATCGCCACATCGGGTTTGCTGGCCGTGACCTTGCTACGGTCGAACAGATTCTGGGTTCGAGAGGATGGCCAGAGTTCGGCGGTGGTGACCTTGCGCCTGAGGCTGTCGATGAATTCGCGGGCCTGTTGGGCGCGTCCCTCGTGCACGTGGAGCAGGACGCAACGGGCGATGGGGAAACCCTGCCTGCCGTAGGCCTGGAGAATGTTGCCTTGAATGTCGGCGAGATCAAGTTCTTTGGCCATGGGTTTGTCGGAACGGACGTTGGACGTATGGGAATAACGGGTGTGCGCTCAGGAGGCTGGAGCCGCTATCTGGATCTAGCTTCCGGATCTACCCTCTGGAGCTGCCTTGGTGAAAGTCCTGCCTTGATGGAGGGGACGATCAGGAAGGAATGCAGCCTGCGGGTTGGCTGGGAGCATCGAGAGAATCAGGCCTGTGTCGTTGCACGAAGCGGCTAAAGCTCTGCTGGAGATCGGCTGGACTGCGGCCCTGATTGTCTATCATAAAATCAACAAAAACACGTTGTAGATAAAGCGCTTTCAGCACCGATCTCAGATCTGTTCTTGGTGCGGTGGGAAAGGGCTCCATGCCAACGCTGATGATGCGTCGATACAACCAAACCAGTAGCAGGGCCAGCAGCAGCGGTAGCAGCAGCAAACGCAGGAGGGCGCCTGGCAGCAAAAGTGAAAGCGCCACCGCAGCGATCGCTGTTGTGATCAAGGGCACGCTCAGGACCTTGGACCACCGATTCGGAAGGGTGCCACCTCCCTGCCAGAGCCCTGGCTCCGCCAGCCAATAGTAATCGTTGAACGACATTGTCGTTTCGATCTGGCTTGAGAGAACTTGCTGGATGAAGCTCTCCCTGGGGCGGGAGGGATCAAAGCCCTGACAGTGTTGAGCAATCAGGGTCAACTTGTCGCCCATAACGTTCCAGAGGCCGTCCAGATAACCGCGTAGGCTCTCCGGGCTGCCATCGGCTGCGTCGAAATCGATGATCAAGGCCAGATAGGACCAGGGCAGATGATCGACAGGCCCTGGGATGACAGGGTTGATCTTGCGGATGGTGTTGAGGATCGCATCCTGATGTTCGCGGCCTACGAAGGTGAGGTCATCGATCACGACCAATCGGCAGAAATGGGTGCGCAGATCGCGGCTGAAGGGGGAGCGCCAATCGCCATCGATTGCGTCGTTCGCCTCGGCGGATGCCTGGGAGCGGTTGGTGGAGATGCGGTTGCCGCCCGTGGGTAACAGATCTAGAAGTTCGCGGATGGCGTGGGTGTGGGAATAGGAGTTTCCTGGGTCGACCTGGTTTGGGCAAAGCCCTTTCTGGATTGGAATCAATGCTGAAAGGAAATAATGGCCACCATCAAAATTAGGCATGTCGGTTGTTGGTTTTGAGTGGGCTTTGCTGAGGTTGTATTCGTGAATCCACCCTCAGGCCATCAGGACCTCAGGTGCTCCAGGCGTCGCTCCAGCTCTTTCCTGAGCAGGTGGCGGTTGCGGTCGGCGGTTTGGGTGTCGGTGCTGGCGATTGGAGCGGGGCCAGCGGCGGGAAGATTGTGCTGAATCTTCTGGGTAATGCGTGCATAGGCCTGGGCAAACTGCTCAGGACTGCTGGAGGCGGATAACTGTT
Source organism: uncultured cyanobacterium (assembly GCA_903935205.1). Classification (GTDB taxonomy): domain Bacteria; phylum Cyanobacteriota; class Cyanobacteriia; order PCC-6307; family Cyanobiaceae; genus Cyanobium. Next base: position 42,459 of record CAIZQU010000144.1, read on the forward strand.
GCAGGGTTTCGATGGCCGCCCAGACGCGAAGCGCTGACTTGATGTCGCGCTGCCCCGATCCGGGTGTGGCATTGTAGTAATAATTGCAGTCAACCTGATTGAGACGAATATAATTTTTGAAGGGTGTTATCGGAATCGATCCTGGGTAGCGGATGCTGCTATACCAAAACAGGTCGAGGCCGGTGGGGATGCCATCGGAAAAGCTGTCGATGTATTGATCCCATGTGCCGTTAAAATTGCTCACAAAAAACATGTAGTCATTGCCTGGCCGCTGCTTCTCTTCCAGCCCGGGCCACTGATCGCGGCGAATGATGAACCAGCGGGCAAAGTGAATGATCGACAGTTGCAGCAGCCCGCTCATGAAGGCTGGATTGATGCGGCCGAGCATGAACAGCAGCCTGTTGATCCAGGTGTTGCTCGGGTGCATCGGTGTGAGCACATTCATGCCATAGGCTTTACCGGCAATGTTGGACATCTTGGCTTCAGATCCTCTGGAAACGTTATCTTTCTCAAGCCTATCCGACCATCTTCTTTGCCGCCATGCTTGCAAGCGTTCTTCATGGTTATGGACTGGCGCCTGCTGTCGACCCATCGCTTTCCTCCGGCCATGGATCAATCCTGTGGTCGACTTGTTGTGTGTTGTTCCCTACCTGATCGGCTCCGATCCCCGGGCCCGAGGGCTTGCCTCTCTCGTCGGCAGGCAGCGGCAGGCTGCTCAGCAGTCTCTGCCGCCGTCGCCAGTCGCCCATATGCGAAGCCAGCAGGGACTCGAAGGCCTCGCCGTGGCCCCGCTGCAGCAGGTGGCACAGCTCATGGAGCACCACGTAGTCGAGGCAGGTGGGTGGCGCATGCACCAGGGCGGTGTTCAGATGGATGTTGCCATTGGTGGCGTTGCAGCTGCCCCATCCGCGGCGCATCGCCCTGATGATCAGGCGACGGTGCCGCACCGCCAGAACCGCTTCCCACTGCATCAGCAGCGCTTCGGCTCGGCCGCGCAGCTCCAGGCGATACCAGCGTTCCAGAAGTTGCTGCCGCCGCTCCGGGCTGGTGCCTGGGGGCACGCCCAGCACCAACTTCCGAGGTCCGTGCTCCAGCCGTGCCGCCCCATTCCGCTCCCGGATCTCCAGCCGTTGCCGCTTTCCCCAGAGCAGATGACTGCCCCGGGCCACCGTTCGCTCTCCCGGCCCGGCTCGGCCCCCCGGACCTGGAGCCGTGCTCGGCGGCACCGAGCTGTCCTTGCCCGCCGCTGTCGTCATCCTGGATCCTCGTGGCAGCACCCATCCAACGGCCTGCCCTGCGCCTGTCACACCGTTCCAGGCTGGTTGCGGCCCATCCGGCTCGGCTCCGCTCGCCCTCAAGGGCCAGGAGCTCCCGACCTGGAGGGCCGTCGGATGGGATGAGGGCTGCTGGCGGCTCGACGGGGCTTAGCTGGCTCCACCCAGGTAGAGGGCCTGGAGCTCAGGGTCATGGCGCAGCTCGGCGGCCGGACCCTGGAGCCGCAGGTTGCCGCTCTCGAGCACCACAGCCCGGTCGGCAATCGCCAGGGCTGCGGCGGCGTTCTGCTCCACCAGCAGCATCGCCAGCCCCTCACGGTGCAGTCCGGCCAGGGTGTCCATCAACTCCGCGACCAGGCGGGGCGCCAGGCCGAGGCTGGGTTCATCCAGCAGCAGCAGGGTCGGGCGGCCCATCAGGGCACGGGCGATCGCCAGCATCTGCTGTTCGCCGCCCGAGAGGCTGCCCGCCAGTTGCTGGCGTCGTTCCGCCAGGCGGGGGAACAACTGATAGCAGCGTTCCAGATCGGTGGCGATCACACTGCGGTCGCGGCGCAGCCAGGCGCCAAGCTCCAGGTTGGTGGCCACGCTCTGGCGGGCCAGCACCCGGCGTCCCTCCGGACAGTGGCCGATGCCCAGCCGCACCGTCCGTTCGGTGCTGAGCCGCGCCAGCTCCGCCCCCTGCCAGAGGATGCGGCCGGCGGCGGCGTCGACGAGCCGGGAGATCGCCCGCAGGGTGGTGGTCTTGCCGGCGCCGTTGGCTCCCAGCAGGGCTACCAGCTCACCCTGGCCGACGGTGAAGCTCAGCTCGCGCAGGGCGGTGATGCCGCCGTAGCGCACGCTCAGCCCCTCGATCTGCAGCAGGGGGGCACGCAATCCAAGGCTGCCGGCGCTCATGATCTCCCCTCCCCACCGGCCTCCTGATCGACAGGCCCGGACCCGGGGGTGTCAGCCGCCGCTGCTCCAGCAACGGACTGGCTGGCACTGCCCAGGTAAGCCTCGATCACGGCAGGGTCATGGCGCACCTGGCGGGGGGTGCCCAGGGCGATGCGACGTCCGAAATTGAGCACTGCCAGCCGGTCGCAGAGCTCCATCATCAGCGGCACATGGTGCTCAATGATCAACACCGTCAACTGATGTTCGCGGCGGATCGAACGGATCAACTCCGTCAGCTCGCCCTTTTCGGTCGTGTTCATCCCCGCCGCTGGTTCATCGAGCAGCAGCAGCTCCGGCCGGCCGGCCAGGGCTCGGGCGATCTCGAGGCGTCGCCGCTGGCCATAGGACAAGGAGGCTGAGGATCGTTCGGCCAGTTCGACGATGCCCACGCTGTCCAGCAGGTCGAGGGCCTGCCGGCGCAGGTTCTCCTCCCGCTGCTGGAAGGTTCGGCTGCCGAGCAGGGCCTGCAGTTTCGGTTGGCGGCTGTGGCGGTGCAGCCCCACCCTGACGTTATCGAGGCAGCTGAGGGAGCTGAACAGACGCAGGTTCTGGAAGGTGCGTGCCATCCCCAGGGCCGCCACCCGGTGGCTCGGCGCGCCGGTGATCGCCACCCCCTTCCAATGGACGCTGCCGCTGCTGGGGCGGGTGATGCCGCTGATCAGGTTGAACAGGGTGGTCTTGCCGGCGCCATTGGGGCCGAGCAGGCCGAAGATCTCGCCCTGGTGCACCGTCAGGCTCACCCCATCCACCGCCACCAGCCCTCCAAAACGGCGGCTCAGTGCTTCGACCGCCAGCAATGGACTGGGCGCGGGGGTGGCAGTGGGGTTCATCGCTCCACCTCCGCCGGGGCCTGACCGGGGCTGGAGGGTGCTGCAAGGGGTGGGTCGCTGGCTGGGGTCCGCCGGTTCCGGCTGGCCCCGCGATCCATACCCAGCCGTCGCTGCAGGGGCCTGGGTAGGCGTGAGGCCAGGCTCGTCAGCAACTCGGGAGTGATCAGGCCCTGGGGAAACAGGGAGGGCCCCAGCAGGATCACCAGACCGAAGACGATCAACCGCAGGTCGCCCACCGGCCGCAGCAGCTCCGGCAGGGCCGTGAGGGCCAGGCCCCCCACCACCGGCCCCAGCCAGGTGCGAGAGCCGCCGAAGACCACGAAGGCCAGCGTGGTGATCGAGGCATCGAAGTTGCCCAGACGCGGATTCCAGGCGTTGAGGAAGTGGGCCGCCACCACACCGCTCACCCCCGCCACCACAGCGCTGAGCACGAAGGCCAGACGCTTCCAGCGCTCGATGGCGATGCCGCTGCTGGCGGCGGCGATGGCGTCATCGCGGATGGCCGCCATCGCCAGACCCGGTCGGGTCACCGCCAGCCGCTGGCAGAGCCAGCCCACCAGTACGAGCAGGGCCAGACAGAACAGGGCGTAGCCGGTGGGAGCGGCGAAAGGCTGGGGGATGGCGAAGATGCCGACCGCTCCGCCAGTGATCTCCAGGTTGAGACTCACCACCCTCAGGATTTCCACCAGGGCGATGGTGGCGATGGTGAGGTAGATGCCCTGCAGCCGCAGCACCAGCCGGCCCAGCCCTTCGGCGACCACGGCGCAGAGCAGGGCGGCCAGCACCATCTCCAGCAGCAGCGAGCTCAAGGGGTAGATGGGGACGCCACCACCTCCGCCTTCTCCGGCCATGGCCGCCCCGGAGAGGGCTGGCACCCGGGTGGAGAGCAGGGCCGCCAGGGTGCCACCGATGGCGTAGAAGCCTGGTGTGGCCAGCGACAGCTGGCCGCAGGCCAGGGGGAGATAGACCGAAAGCCCGAGCAGCGCCCCGAGCAGCATCTGGACCAGCAGGGTGGCATCCATGCTGGTCAGACCTTGCTGATCTGGGGCCGGCCCAGCAGACCCTGGGGCCGCAGCAGCAGCACGGCGAAGAGGAAGGCGTAGGCGATGGCGTCCTTGTAGCCGCTCCATTCGCCGGGCACCAGGGCCTCGGCGCCGCCCACGATCAGCCCCGCCAGGACCGCCCCCGGCACGCTGCCCAGGCCGCCGAGCACCAGAACCCCCAGGGCCTTGAGCCCGTAGCTGATGCCGAAGTACGGACCCGTGATGCTCAGGCTCAGGCCCACCAATCCGCCGGCGATGCCCGCCAGGAAACCGCTGACGGCAAAGCCCAGGCGGATCATGGCGTCGCTGTCGATGCCCAGCAGCCGGGCGGTTGTGGCGTCCTCGGAAACCGCCTGCAGGGCCTTGCCGCCGCGGCTGCCCTCCAGCCAGAGGCTCAGTACCGCCAGCACCACCGCCGCCACCACCAGCAGCACCAGCTGCACCGTGCGCAGCTGGGCCCCCGCCAGGGAGAGGGTGATCGGCAGCGAACCCAGGGCTGTGGTGGGCATCGCATAGCCCTCAGCCCCGAGCAGGATCTGGAGCAGGTTGACCAGGATCACGCCGGCTCCAAGGCTGGTGATCAGGTACAGCAGAGGCTCCGCGCCATGGCGCCGCAAGGGGCGGAAGGCTGTGGCCTCCACCAGCAGGCTGACCAGGGCTGTGAGCAACCCGGCCACGGGCAGGGCAGCCCAGAAGGGCAGCGCGAACGGAAGCTGCAGCCCGGCCAGCAACCCGTTGCTGCCGACGGCGCCGCCGACCAGCAGATAGGTGAGATAGGCGCCGAGGGTGAAGACGGCACCATGGGCGAAGTTGATCACCCCCAACACCGAGAACACCAGGGTGTAGCCCAGTGCAAACAGTCCATAGACGGCTCCGGTGGAGATGCCGTTGATCAGGATCTGCAACAGGGTGTCCATCGGTGCGACCTCAGGGGAGCAGTTGGAAGCGGCCGCTGCGGCCGTCGGCGTTCATGCGCACCTGGGCCACATAGAACTGCTTCTGGATCACCTCTCCCTCCCCTGTGAAACGCAGTTCGCCGAGGGGTGTCTGATACACGCCCTTGAGCAGGGCCTCATTGAGACGACGCCGCAGCTCGGGACGGGGTAGGCCTGCCAGGTTCGATCCCGGTGGCAGGGAGGCCTGCAGGTTGCGCAGGGTCTCGGCCACCACCTGATAAGCGCTGAAGGCCTGGGCACTGAATTGGGGAGGCACGGCACCGCCGCGGGCCTTGGTGTAGGCGGCGACGAAGGCGCGGTTGATCGGCGTGGCCGCTTCGGGGCTGTAGGCCTGGGCGATCAGCAGACCATCGCAGTAGCGCTGACAGATCGGATAGATATTCGGCGAATTCATGCCGTTGCCGGCCACCAGGGTGCCCTTGAAGCCCAGCTCCCGCAGCTGACGCACCAGATTGCCGCCATCGCTGGGCAGGGCCGAGATCACGATCAGATCGGGATTGCGGCGCAGGGTGTCGGTGATCTGGTTCTGGAAATCGGTGTCGCTGACGCTGGTCTTCTGCACCGTCAGCGGCGGCAGCTTGCGGGCGTTGAGGGCCTCCTGGAAGATCTTCGACTCCGAGGTCGAGTAGGCGTCGTCCTGGGCGTAGAACACCGCCGCTCGCTGGATCTTGGGATTCAGCTTCAGGGCCGCGGCGATCGAGAGCGGTGCCACCTGCGCCACCGGCGCTGACACCCGGGCCACGAACGGGCCGATCTCGGGGATGCCCCTGGCGGTGTTGGAGGGGCCGATCACCGGCACCCCGGCCCGGTCTGCGACCGGGTCGACGGCGAAGGCCTGCTGGGAGAGGGATGGGCCGATCAGGGCGACCACGCCAGCGCCGATCAGGCTGCGGAAGGCATTGGTGGCGGTGGCCTCATCGCTGCCGGCGTCCTCGATCGTCAGGGCCAGGGCGGGACCCTGGGCCGCGAAGTGGGCCTGGGCCAGCTCCAGGCCGATGCGCTGGTCCTGGCCGATCACGCTGGCATTGCCGGTGAGGGCGATCGCTGCGCCGATCGTCAGGGGGCCCTGGCCACCACCTCCGCCCCCCTGTTGGCCGGCGCGGGGGCTGCAGCCGCTGAGCGAGGGCGCCAACAGAGCGGAGGCGACCAGGGTCGGCAGGCTGCGCCGGAGGATCCATCCGGGCCGGGATCCCAGCGCAGCGACCGGGCCCGGGCCGGTTCGGGCGGTTCCCATGCCGACTCGGAATTCCGACCGGATCGGCAGCCTCTGCAAGTCCCGCCGGGTCGCTGGCGCGGCGTCGCCGGGCTGGGCATCCAGCCCGACGCCCTGATCAGCCCATGGTGCGGCCCGATGGTGCTGCGTCACTCCCCTATGGCTGCGTTTGGGGCGGACCATATCGCACCCGGCGCCCCGTGGCCGCCCAAGCCCCGCAGGGAGCCGGCGTCGCCGGGGGCCGCAAGCCCGTCGGGCTGGCCTGGAGGCCATCCCAGCCGTGGGCCTGGGCCGTGGGGATGGACGGGCTTGCGGCTGCCGCTCCGATCAGGGCAGCAGCTCGAACCGGCCATGGCGGCCATCGGCCTCCATCCGCACCCGGGCCACGAAAAAGGCGCTCTGGATCACTTCCCCTTCCGGTGTGAAGCGGATCTCCCCCAGCGGCGTGCTGTAGCGACCGGCAAGGATTTCGGCATTGAGGGCGCGGCGGGCTTCGGCCAGGGGGGTGCTGGCCAGGGGGCGGCGACGGTCGACGCGGCGCAGGGCCTCCGCCACCACCTGCAGGGCGGTGTAGGCCTGGGCCGTGAGCTGGGGGGGATTGCTGCCGGCCCCCTGGGCGGCGCGGAAGGCTCGCAGCAGGGCCTGGTTGGCAGCGGTGGGTAGCTGGGGGCTGTAGGCCTGGGCGATCAGGATGCCGTCGCAGTGGAGCTGGCAGATCGGGTAGATGTTCGGGGTGTTCATGCCATTGCCGACGACGATCGTGCCGCGGTAGCCGAGTTCCCGCAGCTGGCGGATCAGGTTGCCCCCATCGACCGCCTGCAGGCTGAGCACCACCAGATCGGGCCGCAGCCGCAGGGTGGCGGTGATCTGGTTCTGAAAGTCCTGGTCGGCCAGTTGGGTGCGCTGCACGGTCACCGGTTTGAGGCCGCGATCGGCCAGGGCCTTCTGGAAGATCACGGTCTCGGCGGTGCTGTAGGCGTCGTCCTGGGCGTAGAAGATCGCGACCCGCCGGATCGCGGGCCCCAGCTTGAGGGCCCGGTCGATCGCCAGGGGGGCGATCACCGAGCTCTGGGCAGAGACGCGGCTGATGAAGGAGCCGAGCTGGGGGATGCCGGTGGCCGTGTTGGAGGGGGCCAGCACCGGCACACCGCGGCGTTGGGCCACCGGGTCGGCGGCGAAGGCCTGCTGGGAGAGGGTGGGCCCGATCAGGGCCAGGGAGCCGCGGTCGATCGCCAGGTTGAAGGCGGCGATGGCGCTGGCTTCGTCGCTGGCGCCGTCCTCGATCTGCAGGGTGAGGGGGGTGCCGTTGATCCCACCGGCCCCGTTCAGGCCGTTCAGGGCGAGGCGCAGGCCGAGGCGCTGGTCCTGGCCGTAGGCGCTGCCGTTGCCGCTGAGCGCGAGCACGGCCGCCACGGGCACCCCGGCGGCCGTGGCGGCCGGTTGGTCCTGGCGGCGGGGGCCGCTGCAGCCGGCCAGCAGCAGGGCGACGGCGCCGCTGATCAGGACCCCTGGCCCCCTGGTCCCGGTCCGACGGGCTGGGCACCGCCGGCCCGGCCCCGGTTGCCAGGGGGCGGTTCCCGGGGCCAGGGGCCGGCAGACCCCCCTGGTCCACCGAGACGCGATCGGGCCGCCGGGGAGGTGTGTCCGGGCAGCGATGGCCCGCTCAGGCCGGGACAGCCCTTCCAGCCCCAGCGGCCCCCGTTCCGGTCCCCAGGCCTCAGCCGAGGGAGGCGAAGGCATCGCGGAAGGCGTCGATCGTGGCGTCGATGTCGGCGTCGCTGTGGGCGAGGGAGGTGAAGCCCGCCTCGAAGGAGCTGGGGGCCAGGTAGACGCCTCGCTCGAGCATCGCCCGATGCAGGCGGCCGAAGAGGGCGGTGTCGGTGGCCTTGGCCTCCTCGAAATTGCGCACGGGGCCGTTGCAGAGGAAGAAGCCGAACATGGCGCTGATGCTGCCGCCGCAGACCGGTAGACCGGCTTCCCGGGCTGCCGCCTGGATGCCGTCGCTGAGGAGGCGGGTGATCAGCTCCAGGCGTTCGTAGGTGCCGGGTTGGCTGAGCAGTTCAAGGGTTTTGATGCCGGCGGTCATCGCCAGCGGATTGCCGCTGAGGGTGCCGGCCTGATACATCGGTCCGGCAGGGGCCACCATGCCCATGATCTCGGCCCGTCCGCCGTAGGCCCCCACCGGCAGGCCGCCGCCGATCACCTTGCCCATGGTGGTGAGGTCAGGGGTGATCCCGAACCTGGCCTGGGCCCCGCCATAGCTGATGCGGAAGCCGGTCATCACCTCATCGAACACCAGCAGGGCGCCGTTGTCCTTGGTGAGCTCGCGCAGCCCTTCCAGGAAGCCGGGTTCGGGGGTGATGAAGCCGGCGTTGCCCACCACCGGCTCGAGGATCACCCCGGCGATCTCGCCGGCGTGGGCGGCGAACAGGGCCTTGACGGCCTCGAGGTCGTTGTAGGGGGCGGTGAGGGTGGGCGCTGTGGTGGCCTTGGGCACGCCGGGGGAATCGGGCAGGCCGAGGGTGGCGACACCCGAGCCGGCCTTGACCAGAAACATGTCGGCGTGGCCGTGGTAGCAGCCCTCGAACTTGATCACCTTCTCCCGGCCGGTGAAGGCGCGCATCAGCCGCAGCACGGCCATGCAGGCCTCGGTGCCGGAATTGACGAAGCGCACCATCTCCACCGATGGCACCGCTGCGATCACCAGTTCGGCCAGGCGGTTCTCCAGCTCACAGGGGGCGCCGAAGCTGGTGCCCTTCTCCAGGGCCGCCTGCAGGGCTGCGGTGACCTCCGGGTGGCTGTGGCCGCAGATCGCCGGCCCCCAGCTGCCGACGTAATCGATGTAGCGGTTGCCATCCACGTCCCAGGCGTAGGCGCCCTTCACCTTGTCGAAGACGATCGGCTGGCCGCCGACCGAGCGGAAGGCTCGCACCGGTGAGCTGACGCCGCCGGGCATCAATTTCTGGGCGGCGGTGAAGATCTCCTGGGAGCGGGTGGTGTTGAGCACAGGAGAGGAGGCGGGCGCTGTGGGTGTGGCCGACAAGACGGAAGCCGCGGACGGTGGCTGGCAGGCATCGCCCATCCTGACCCAGCATTGCGCTGCTTTGCGGGTTGGGTCAGATTTCGTGGCTCGAGCGCGGCGCCGATGGCCTTCGGTAGCTTGTGGGCCCGCCGCGTTGTCCCGACCCGCCCGTGACCCTCGCAGCGCACCCAGATGCCGGCCCCGGGGCCATCCCGCCAACCCCGGAGCCAGCTCCGCCGGGCGTTCCGACCGGTGTGGCCACGGCGGCGGGTCGGGCGATCGACTGGTCCGAGCTGGAGCGGGGCTGCCGCGCGATCCTGCCGGCCCGGGGGGTGGTGGCGGCCCGGCAGGAGCTGCTGGCCTACGACTGCGATGGCCTCACCCTGCATCGCTGGCAGCCGCCCCTGGTGGTGCTGCCGGAAACGACCGCACAGGTGGCGGCCCTGGTGGGGCTGTGCCGGCGGCTGGGGGTGCCGTTCGTGGCCCGGGGCAGCGGCACCGGCCTCTCCGGTGGTGCCGTGGCCGAGACGCCAGCCCTGGTGATCGCCACCACCCGGATGCGCAAGGTGCTCGCTGTGGATCTGGCCAACCGGCGCATCACGGTGCAGCCTGGGGTGATCAACAGCTGGGTGACCCGGGCGGTGGCCGGCGATGGCTACTACTACGCCCCCGATCCCTCCAGCCAGGTGGTGTGCAGCATCGGCGGCAATGTCGCCGAAAACTCCGGCGGCGTCCATTGCCTCAAATACGGAGTCACCAGCAACCACGTGCTCGAGATGGAGGTCGTGCTGCCCGATGGCAGCGTCACCACCCTGGGCAGCGGTCTGGCGGAAACGCCTGAGCTGGACCTGCGCGGTGTGTTCATCGGCAGCGAGGGCACCCTCGGCATCGCCACGGCGATCACCCTGAGGCTGCTGCGGGCCCCCCTGAGCGTGGCGGTGCTGCTGGCCGATTTCACGGCGATGGAGGCGGCGGCCGAGGCGGTGCGGCGGATCACGGCCGAGGGCCTGCTGCCGGCCGGGATGGAGATGATGGACAGCCTCTGCATCACGGCGGTCAACGCCTATCTGGGAGAGGAGGAGTACCCGGCCGATGCGGCGGCGGTGCTGCTGGTCGAACTCGATGGCCAGGAGGGAGAGGTCTCGGAGGCGATGGAGCTGGCCGCGGCCCTCTGCCAGGAGGCCGGCGCCCGCACCGTGCGTCGCGCCCGTGAGGCGGAGGATCGGGCCCGGCTCTGGCAGGGCCGCAAGTCGGCGATCTCGGCCCTGGGCCGCCGCTTCCCCAGCTACTACCTGCAGGACGGGGTGGTGCCCCGCAGCGCCCTGCCGGCGGTGATGCGTCAGATCGGCGAGCTGAGCGAGCGCTACGGCCTGCCGGTGGCGAATGTGTTCCACGCCGGCGATGGCAACCTCCACCCGCTGATCCTGTATCGCGCCGATGAAGCGGGGGTCGGGGAGCGGGTGCAGGAGCTGGCGGCGGAGATCCTGAGGCTCTGCATCGAGGCCGGCGGCAGCATCACCGGCGAGCATGGGGTCGGCAACGACAAACGCTGCTACATGGACTGGATGTTCGATGCCGACGATCTGGCGACGATGCAGCTGGTGCGCGAGGCCTTCGATCCCGACCAGCGCGCCAATCCCGGCAAGATCTTCCCCACCCCGAAGAGCTGCGCCGAATCGGCCCGCCGCCGCGCCGAGGCCCCGGAGCTGGCGGGGGTTGAGCTGTTCTGAGCGGGGGCTGGGGCGTTGTGGCCAGCCCTGGTTCAGGGGCGCCTGGCGGCGGCGATTTTGTCCCAGAGGCCACCACGGGCGAAGAAGCGGCGTTCGACTGCCGGCCAGCCACCCAGATCATTCACGCTGAACACCTTGGCCACCGGCGCGAAGTCGGCCTGGTGGCGCTTCCAGACCGCCGCGTTCACCGGCCGGAAGCCTTCGCCGGCCAGGATCTCCTGGGCTTCCTCCCCCTGCAGATAGGTCGCCAGGGCCTCGGCCGCCCGCCGGCTGCCGCGCCGATCGACGGTTCGGTCGACCACAGCCACCGGGCCGTCGATGCGGATGTTCAGGGCCGGCACCACCAGGGTGAGGCCCTTGCCATTGTCCTGACGAGCCGCCAGCAGGGCCTCGTTTTCGTAGGTGATCAACACATCACCCTGGCCGCGGTTGAGGAAGGCGTCGCTGGCTTCGCGGGCGTCCCGGGGCAGGTTCTGCACGTTCTGGAAGACCCGGCCCAGGAAGGCCTCGGCCGCCTGATCCGAGCCGCCGCTGCGGGTCACCGAGCCCCAGAGACCGAGCACATTCCAGCGGGCACCGCCGGAGGTCCTGGGGTTGGTGGTGATCACGCTCAGGCCCGGCCGCGCCAGGTCGGCCCAGTCGCGTACCGCCTTCGGGTTGCCGGCCCGGGTCAGCAGGGTCACCACCGAGTGGGTGATGCTGGAGTCGGCGGGCAGCTCCTGCTCCCAGCCGGGCTGCACCAGGCCGGCCTTCTCGAGCTTGAGCACATCGGAGGGCAGGGCCAGGGTCACCAGGTCGGCCTCGAGGCCGTCGATCACGGCCCGGGTCTGGCTGCTGGAGCCGCCGTAGCTGGCCATGACGCTGATGGCCTGGCCGGTGCGCTGTTTCCAGTCGGCCTCAAACTTCGGCAGGATTTTGTCGTAGGCCCGTTTGGTCACCGAATAGCTGACCAGCAGCAGGGTGGTGGGTGCGGCTTTGCTGCCCGCCGCTCCGTCGCCCATGGCGGCTCCCCCGCCCTGCGGGTTGCCGCTGCAGCCAGCCAGTGAGGCGGCCAGCATCAGGGCGCACCCCAGGCGTCGCGACAGGGCGGGGAGGGGGGATACCACGCTAAGCCGATGAAGATAACACGGTTAGCCTAGTCTCGTGCCTTCCTCCCCTGTCCGGGCCGATCGTGCCCCCTCCCCCGGTCCGGCCCGGCCGTGAAGCCCGGCCGCGGCTGCGGATGGCCCTGATCCGGTGGCGCTGATCCACCTCCAGCCGGACCAGACCAACGGGCGTCATGCCGACTGGCGTGATGACGACGGCGATGGACAACAGGGCCCCAGCCGGAAACCCGCCGGCCGGTGCTCAGCGTGTCCTGGCGAAGATGCTGTCCCAGATCCCCCCTTTGCCGAAGAACCTGCGGTCGACCACCTCCCAGCCGCCGAGCTTGGTGATCCGCCAGGTGTTCACGGCAGGGAAGCGCCCCTGGGCATAGGCCTTGCCCTCGGCGGTGACGGGCCGGAAGCCAGCGTCAACAAAGGCTTTCTGGGCGGCGGGTGTGTAGAGGAAGCGGGCGAAGGCCGTGGCCAGTTTGCGGGTGCCTTTCTTGTCGACGTTCCTGTCGACCACCGCGACCGGGCCTTCGATCAACACGTTGGGGCTGGGGATCTTGACAGGCGTGGTCCATTCGCCGGTCTTGCGAGCAAGGATGGCTTCGTTTTCATAGTTGAGCAGCACATCTCCCTTGCGGCGCTTCACAAAGGTGTCGGTCGCCTCACGTGCATCCTTGGGCAGCACGTCAACGTTGCGGTACACGGTGGTGATGAAGTCCTTGGCCTTGGCATCGTTGCCACCGGTCTGAATCACCGAACCCCAGAGGGCGGCGAAATTCCAGCGGGCGCCCCCGGAGGTCTTGGGGTTGGCGGTGATCACATCGACATTATTGTTGTCGAGGTCAGTCCAGGTGTTGATTTTTTTCGGATTTCCCGGCCGCACGAACAGGGCGACGACGGAGTTGGTGATGATCGAACGGTTTGGGAATTCCTTCTCCCAGCCCACGCTGATCAATCCCTTGTCTTCCAGCTTGTACACATCAGCGGCAAGCGCCAAGCCCACCACGTCGGCGGGAAGGCCGTCGATCACGGCGCGGGTCTGGCTGCCGGAGCCGCCGTAGCTGCTCTTGACACGGACCGACTGGCCTGTCTTTTGCTTGTAGTCGGCGATGAACAGCGGGATGATTCTGTCGTAGGCGGATTTGGTGACGGCATAGCTGACCAGCAGGATCTCGTTGCTGTCAGCCCGGGCGGGCTGGGCCACCAGCAGGCTCGTGCCGGTGAGGGTCAGCGAGGCGGCGATCGGGGTGGCGGCCAGTCCGGCCAGCGCCACTCCGGCCGTGGTCCGGCCCAGGGGACGGAGAGAAGAGAAAACCACGGTTGTCCGATGGGTTAACAATGGTAAGTGTGTGTCGCGGCCCTCCCCTTGCGGTGTGGTTCCGGCTACATCGCCTGGGAGCCGGGCCTTTCTTGGTCTGGGGGGCGGATGGCTGCCACAATCCCCACCATTGAGCCGGGGAACAGCGTGGCGTTCAGTGCCAAGACGGAATATGGGCTCGTCTCCCTGCTGGAGCTGGCCGCCATCCATCCCCAGGGCGGCGTGCTGCAGGTGGCGGAGATCGCCGCCCGTCAGGGCATTCCGGATCGCTACCTCGAGCAGATGCTCACCAGCCTGCGGCGGGGGAGGATCCTGCGCAGCATCCGCGGCCCCCGCGGCGGCTACCAGCTGGCCCGCCCGCCCGCCGAAATACGGATCGCCGATGTGGTGAGCTGTCTGGAGGGCGAGAGCAGTGCCCGCGGCGGGGCCAGCCGGGAGAGCCCCGAATTCGCCGTGATTGAGGGCCTTGAGGAGCGACTCGAGGCCGCTCGTCGGGGCATTCTCGAGGCCACATCCCTGCAAGAGCTCCTCGACGATCGCGATCGACGCCTGCAGTCGCAGGTGATGTATTTCATCTGATATTTCCTGCTAATCGAGGATATCTGGCACCTGACAACCAACAACTGGGTACCTCGAAAGATGCTGATTCTCGCCGGTTGCGATGAGCGAGACCCATGGCCTGGCTGGAGCGATGCAGGCCCAATGAACAGGGAAAGCGCGATTCTCTGAGGCGTCCAACTCACCCCTGACACCTGGCTGGCCGCCCGCCCACCCGCCGGCCGGGGCCAGCCCCGATGGGCTGGTGCTCTGGCGCTGGTCTGCTTCGCAGTGCCACGCTCCCAGCGGCGTCCGTTGCGGCTGCTTTGGATCTGGGGCGTTGCAGCCGCCCATCCATGGCACGGGAGGGGGGGGGGCGCCGTCCTGTTGTGACGCTGCCGCACCTGATCCGGTCGCCCGAGGGGCGCCCGCGTGATCCGAGAAAGGACGCTACGCCGATTGGGAATTGGTGCTACGCTCCGACCAGCTGCACCGCCCCCATGCGCTGTCCCTGTCGAATGCCCTTTGTCGGTCTCTGTCTGGCTCCCGTCGCAGGCCCCCCTTCCGTCCTCATCTCCTCCTTCCACCTGAGCTCGCCCCCATGGCCACCGCAACCCTGAACCGCCCCCTGTCCCAGTCCGTACGCCTGAGCCTTCTGGCCAATGCCGTGCTGCCCGAGACCATCACCTGGCGCATTCATGACGGCTACATCCGCAGCACCACCTGGGATGAGGAGGGCGAGGCGATCACCCTCGGCATCTGGGGCCCCGGCGACCTCGTGACCAATGCCCATTCCGGGCTTGCTCCTGTGGAATTGCAGTGCCTCACCGCGGTGGTCGTGGAGCAGCACGCCCCCAGTGACGCCGAAATTCTGCGATTGCTGCGCCAGCAGATCCGCAACACCGAAGAGATCTTCGAGATCAACCGCATCCGCAGCGCCGAGCGTCGCCTGTTGATGCTGCTGCGCTGGATTGGCGTGCGCTTCGGCCAGGTGAGCAGCCGCGGCTACCGTCTTTCCCTCAAGGACATGAACCTCACCCACCGGGCCCTGGCGGAGGTCTGCGGCCTGACCCGGGTCACGGTGACCAAGAACCTGAATCGCTACAAGAACCTCGGCCTGCTCCAGAAGGTGGGCGAAGCCGATCTCTTCATTCCCAGCGAAGGTCTGGCCGCGGTGATCTGAGCGCACCGCCCGGCCGGGCTGTTGCCGGAGAGGCCCCGGCCGGATCGAAAGCCCCAACTGACATCAAACCTTTTCACCTCAATCTTCACACCGCGACCGCCATCTCCATGACCGCCCAGTTTCTCCACTCCCGCAGCACCAGACCCCAGCCCCAGCGATATACCCTCGTGTTCCGCGACGGACAGTTGCTGCGTCACCAGGATGACCTCAGCCTGGCGCAGTACCGCTCCGATGCCCGCCTCGCCGCCGTGCATCCCGAGCCTTTCGAGGCCGCGACCGAGCCACGGGCCGGCCGGCTCCCCTGAGCCACACCAGCCCCGTGGATCCCTTCGCCGGAACGAGGCCGATCGGCCAACGCCATGGGCCGCGAACACCATCTCGTGCTTTGGGGCCGGATGCTGGCCGCTTGCGGCTGAGCGAGACCGTTTGTATCGATCGCTGGATGTCGAGGCTTGCCATGGTCCCAGGCCTGGCCGCAAGCTGGGCGCGCTCATGTCAGAGCTGGTTCGCCAAGAGCCGCACCGATGGGTCGGTGTCCTACGGCCCGTTGCTGCTCTGGCTGATCCAGCATGGGCACAGCCTGGGAAAAACCTTGGCTTGCATCGAGACCTCGACACCCTGAGGCTCTGGAACCGTTGCTGTGTGGTTTTGCTCTCGCTGGTGGCCCAGGGCAGGGGCAACACGCGGCCCTGGCAGATGCTTCAGCACCCCACAGCATCAGCGCAGGCCTGGCCATCGATCCAACTCCAGGCAGCCGTGCATCCTGAGTCGAGATGCCAGGTGGCAGAACGAGAACATCAGGTTCCTCAGGATTGAGCTGCCCCGATGAACACCGTCGCGTCAGCGATCGCCACAGGCCGTCGCGTCAATCTCGGTCCCGAGATGTGTCTGGCAAGCAGCGATCTGGCATCCTAGGCTTAAGAAGCTTGCTGATGGCAGATCGATGGCCTTGGGATTTGCGGATTCCTGCAGTTCTTTGCCGTTTATCAAATTGCCAGGAGCATCGCTGGCTTCAGATAATGTCGACGATTTTGCGGGCGTTGTTGGCACCTATCTACCCCTGTCTGTGTATCGCTGGGATTATCCACGTTTTGATCAGCACTTTTTCAATCATTCTGGATGTGTTCGCCTTGGCGACTTCACTCTCCTGGCAACCTCTGGTGCCGCTATCCATGGAGAGGTAGAGCAGAAATGTGAGGGCCAGCTGGTGCTCCCCTACCCGGCCGGTATCAACGACTTTACCAATGATTTCACGATTGAGAGGCGTACCTATCGCTTCCGTTCCTCCTGTCTTTTCATTCCGGCTGCCCGCAGTCGCTTTCAGCTCAATTGTAGCAACTGCTCGGGGGTCATCATCAGCTTCCCACCCGAAATCCTGCTGCCGGTGGCCCACGCCATTGCCGGTCCTGGCTTTGATCCGCTCCCCCTACAGGCGGCATTGTCCCGACCCGCCATTCTCAATCGCCAAGCGGATCCCCGCAGAGATCGCCTCCATGAGCTGTTGATGCAAACCATGGCCTACGCGGAGCAGTGCCTGGCCGTCGGCGGGTCGATCAACCCGATGCTGTGTCTCCATGACATCATTAATCGCCTGATCGTGATGTTACTCCTGCCGGATCTTCTTGAGCCGGCGATGGCAGCGCCACTGACCAGCGAACCCTTCCCCCACCAGGAGCTGATCTCCTGGTTATTGGCCCATCTAGAGAAACCCATCACCCTATCCGATATGGAGGAGCGCAGCCACTTCTGCCGCCGTTCCTTGCAGTACGCCTTCAAGCAACACTTCGGCTGTGGCCCGATGCAGTGGCTGCGCCAACAACGGCTTTCCAGGGCCAGGACGCTGCTCGAAGACCCGCTCTGCCGCCTGAATTTGCGGGAGGTGAGCCAGGCCTGTGGCTACCTGTCCCAGGCCTCGTTCAGTCGCGATTTTCTAGCTCGCTACGGCGAGCGCCCCTCTCGGATCCAACGCCGTTTCCGCCTTTCGTGCGGTTCAAGGCTCGGGGGTGGAGGGCTGAGCAGTGTGCACTCCACGAACGTGGTATTTCCCGAGCCGTTGGCTCGCCAGGGCTCATTAGAAGTTACCCAGTTGCCAGTGCCTGAGGTGGTTCTCGCCAGCCGAGCAAGGCCAGTAACCCCCTGATGTCGTGGGACAAGGCGGCCAGCCCCTCGGTGATCGACCAGAAACCATCGAGGCGCAACGCG
>CAIZQU010000145.1 GCA_903935205.1 uncultured cyanobacterium
CGCGTTGCGCCTCGATGGTTTCTGGTCGATCACCGAGGGGCTGGCCGCCTTGTCCCACGACATCAGGGGGTTACTGGCCTTGCTCGGCTGGCGAGAACCACCTCAGGCACTGGCAACTGGGTAACTTCTAATGAGCCCTGGATGCCACCCGGCTGCCGAGCTTGGCGGAATACTCATGAGCACTGTCCCTCCTGAGAGCGAATGTCAGGCGAACACTCAAATCCGCGTCGTACTCCGACCTGCCAACAAGGAGATCATCACGGACCAGGCCAATAGCCATGCCCGCATCAAACAGATCCAGCAGCAACTGCTCTGCCGAGGTGGCACGCTCACGGCTGAAGCGATCCATGTCTTCCACGACAAGCGCGGCGCCGGGGGGGATGTGGCCGGCCTGAGCGGCAGCAAGAAAACGAGCCAGAGCACCCTGCCGGCGATGCTTCCCGCTGAAGCCACTCACACCAGCATCAACAAGGCGATCAGGGGCAGGCTGTAGACCATGGCGATGGCAGAACGCCTCGAAAGCCAAAAGCTGCCTATCAAGCCCGTCACGGCCCTCAGCCGCCTGCCTGCCGCTGCTGACGCGAGCGTATGAGTAGGCAAGCCTGGCCACGCGGGAAGATGCTGCTGGCTCCATTCTGCAGGAAACACATCAGAGGCCAGCCGATGGTGTGAAACAGCAGCTGCAGCGGCCATACCCGGAAGCTGCCAAGGGGGCTGCCAGGAAAGGAGCCCACCGAGACGTAGCGCTCCAGTTCGATCCGCCGCCGCTCCACGATCGCCGTTTCCAGCGCTTCGGCCTGCCGCTCGGCCGCCAGGGAATCGGGCCGCACCAGGGCACTGCTCACGATCGAGCGGTTGGCGAACGCCCGCACCGGCGTGGTGCCGTCCACCGCAATTCCTCCCCAGGCGAGCCGCTGCTCCACCTCCCGCAGCAGATCCTGGGCGGTGGGATCGGCCAGCCGGCCGGCGGCCTGGCTCACCACCCCATGGATCTCCCGCAACCGGTGGGCCGAGAGCAGGGCGGTGCCGATGGCATAGCCGTGGCGCACATTGTCGTTGCGGTGGCGGAAGCCATAGGGGGTGAGCAGCTTTCCAGGTCTTTGCGCAGGGTGGCGGCTTCTGATGGCAGGTAGGCGCCGGGGATGGCCTCGGTGCGCTCGATCAGGTGCTCCGGCAGGGGCACGCCGCCTGCCTGATCGAAGGGCTGCTGCAACATGTGGCGCAGCAGGGTGAACACGCGCAGGAACACCGGCCCATCGCCCATGGGCGGGAAGCCACCGTTTACTCCACCGGGCCAGGGTCCTGTGGCGGGTGGCTCAGGCTGGGCCGGCGTCAGTTGAATCGGCGCCAGGGCGGGCTCGGTGCTGCAGAAGCCGTTGGCCTCCAGCCAGGCCAGATCGTTGCGGATGGCGCTGGCATCCCCAAAGCACTCGCCATGCAGCCGCCGCAGGTAGGCCGCCGCCTGCTCCGCCAGATCCCCCTCGGGCAGGGGCGACACGATCGCCTCCAGTTCGGCGCGGGTGGCGGGGTCGGCGGCGGAGAGCTCCGGGAAGGAGGTGAGCAGCCGCAGCAGATGGAGCAGCCGCTCCAGATCCAGCAGCCTGGAATACCCGTGAAGCTGGAAGCGCTTCTCGCGGTTGCGCGCCGAGCGGATGCGGTGATCGAGGCGGGCGAGTTCATCGCGCAGCAGGGCCTCCAGCTCGCGGCCGTGGGTGGGCACCACCGCAACCACCGCCGCAAAGCCCTCGGCGCGACTGGGTCCAAAGGCCGGATCCGCCAGGGCGGCGGCCATCTCGCGGATCACCGGCTCGGGCACCAAGCGCTTGCGGGTCTGGTTCCACTGCAGACAGGTGGAAAGCGGCGTGTAGAGCCACCAGCCAATCCACTCCACCGGCGCGGGCAGGCACATGGCCTGGGTGATCGCCAGCCGCCAGGGCCGGCGGGCATGGGTGGCATCGAGGATCACCGGCGTACCGGCGGCCACGGCCTCGCGGAGGCGCTGGTGCAGCAGAGCTTCAATGTCACGCCAGGGGCCCTGCACGGCCGCGTCACCAAAGAGCTCGCCGCGCACCACATCGGTGGAGAGCACCACCGCACCGGTGAGCTCAGCGAGCACCCCGGCCAGGGTGGTCTTGCCGCTGGCGGGCGGGCCGATCAGCAGGTGGCAGCGCAGGGGCGCTGGCATGGGCGCAACTGGTGGGCTGGTCATGCCCGCAGCGTGGCGGGCGGGACGTGCCACCGCAAGGCTCTACAAGCGAAAGAGCAAATACAGATCACTGCCATGACTGGAATCTGACGAGCGGCGCTGCTATTTCGCAGGAAGAACAGCAGGAAAACCACTCTCGCTGCTGAGGCTGCTCTCAGCGCCTCATCCGCCCCATGGCTTCCCCGCGCCCCCCGTCGCTGGCCCAAGCCCACCACTACCGCCTGCCGGAGCTGCTGCACGACATCCGCCTGCTCGATCTGCTGGAGCTCTGCGGCACCACCGTGCAGACCAGCCGGCTGCTGCAACTCAGCCAGCCGGCTGGTTGGCCAACGCCAAGAGGGCAGCCGCCGCTACCGGATGCTTTCGGAGGACTTTGGATTGGTGCGCGATCGCCGCCAGCTCTGGGGCTGCGGCTACGGCACCTCGGCGGCGATGCGCCTGCTGCGGCTGGGTTTCCGCGCCCATCGCCTCGCTGCCGGTGTCGCCCGAATCGGCAGCGACCTGCTGCATCACCCCCTGCTGGCGGGTTGCCCCTGGCTGCTGCCCACCCCCCAGCGGTTCCGGGCGGCGGCCAACTGGCTGGAGCTGGTGCGCCAGGGGGTGCTCGATGGCGCCTTGATCTCAGGCCTGGAGCTGGAGGAAGCAGAAGGACTGAACCACCAGGAGCTGGAACTGCTGCCGCTGGGGGATCTCCCCCTGGCCCTCGCGATCTGCCCCAAGGCGCCGGTGCTGGTGGGGTCTGTCCCCGGCCGGCCGGCCCCAGGGGGGCGGGTGGCGGAGGTGCTCGTGCCCGATCGCGGCCTGGCGCCCGGCTTGCGGCGGCTCCTGCGCGAGCTGGGGCTCCCCCTGCGCAGCGGGGGCAACAGCCTGCAGACCCCAGAGGACTGGGTCGGCCGGATCCAGGGCAGCCCCCTGGCTCTGGTGGTGGCCGATCGGGACGCCGCCACCTGGGCCTCCCTGCAGCGCTGGCCCTTTGGCCACGGGCCCCAGGCTTCCCGACCCCACAGTCCCGTTTGGCTGGCGCTGCCGGCCGACTGGCAGGAGCACCAGGTGCTGCGCCATACCGCCCGGGAACTGGGCCGGATGGGCGGCCCGCAACAGCTGGAGGGCTGAAAGTATGCGCTCCGTGCATAGATCCAAGACTTACGGCCCCAAGTGCTTCTGGTGTGCTGCCACCTCGCTTCCGCTAGGTGCAGACTGGCCGCAGCGTCCCCTCCTCCCCCATGCCAGTCCCGCCGCTCCAGGCGGTGAAACGATGACCGCCCGCTTGGAAGACCTCAAGCCTGATGCTCAGGTCAGGGGCCTGGTGGGGGGCGAGGCTATCCGGATTGTGTCCGCCGAGATGCTGGGGGAGGCCGCTTGCAAGGTGGTCTACCGCGGGCAGGACGGCGCCCTGGGCGAGCAGCTGCTGTTCCGCAGCAATGAGGCCGACCTGGAGCTGGTGGGCGGCGGCCGCAAGTGGAGCTTCTCAGGCAGCGGTGATCTGTTCCGCCTGGTGAGCGAGGCCGAGCGGATCCAGCTGGCCTACTTGTTTGACCCCTACGTGGCGGTGAGCAGCAGCACGATCGACCCGCTGCCCCACCAGATCAGTGCGGTCTACGAGCACATGCTCCCGAGGCAGCCGATGCGCTTCCTGCTGGCCGACGACCCAGGGGCGGGCAAAACGATCATGGCCGGCCTGCTGATCAAGGAGCTGCTGATCCGGGGCGAGCTGGAGCGCTGCCTGATCGTGGCGCCGGGATCGCTCACCGAGCAGTGGCAGGACGAGCTGAAGGAAAAGTTCGAGCTCAACTTCGAGCTGCTCAGCCGCGATCTGATCAACGCCACGGGGCTGGGTAACCCGTTTGAGCAGCGGCCGCTGCTGATCGCCCGGATGGACATGCTCTCCCGCGACGAGGAGCTGCAGAGCCGACTAGAGCAGGCACCGGAATGGGACCTGGTGGTGTGCGACGAGTCGCACCGCATGAGCGCCCATTACTTCGGCAGCGAGGTGAAGCGCACCAAGCGCTACGAGATGGGCAAGCGGGTGGGCAACCACGCCCGCAACCTGCTGCTGATGACGGCCACGCCGCACAACGGCAAGGAGGAGGACTTCCAGCTGTTCATGGCCCTGCTGGATGAGGACCGCTTTGCAGGCCACCAGCGCGATGCCGTGCATCGCAGCGATCCCACCGACCTGATGCGGCGGCTGGTGAAGGAAGACCTCTACACCTTCCATGGCACCAAGCTGTTCCCCGAGCGCAAGAGCTACACGGCTGAGTACGAGCTCTCCGATGCGGAGAAGGTGCTCTACGAGCGGGTAACGGACTACGTGCGCGAGGAAATGAATCGCGCCGATCGCAACGCCAACCAGCAGGGCGGCGGCAAGAAGCGGGTCAACGTCGGCTTTGCCCTGATGACCCTGCAGCGGCGTCTGGCCAGCAGCCCGTTTGCCATTCACCGCTCACTGGAACGGCGGCGTGAGCGGCTGGAGAGCCGCCTGAAGGAGGAGCGTCTGCTACTGGAAGGGCGTGGAGCCGGAGAGCGCCTGCAGCTGGATGTCAAGTACCAGCCGGGCGGGCTGAGCGACGACGAGATCGACGACCTCTACGAGGAAGACACCGCCGGTGAGATTGAAGGCACTGAGGAGGCCTTCACCGACAACGCAACCACCGCCCAGACCCTGGCCGAGCTGGAGTTCGAGATCCAGACCCTCAAGGAGCTGGAGCAGCTGAGCCGCAAGGTGGTGGATCAGCGCACCGACGCCAAGTGGCAGGAGCTGGACCGGATCCTCGATGACCCGCTGATGAAGCAGGCCAACGGCGCACGGCGCAAGTTGGTGCTGTTCACCGAGTTCAAGGACACGCTGATGGATCTGGCCGCCAAGATCCGCGACCGTCTGGGGCGGCCGGAGGCGGTGGTGGAGATCCATGGCGGTGTGGCCCGCGATCGGCGGCGTCAGATCGTGCATGCCTTCATGAACGACCCGGAGGTGGTGGTGCTGCTGGCCAATGACGCCGCCGGGGAGGGCGTGAACCTGCAGCGGGCACACCTGATGGTGAACTACGACCTGCCGTGGAACCCCAACCGGCTGGAGCAGCGCTTTGGGCGCATCCACCGGATCGGCCAGAAGGAGGTCTGCCACCTGTGGAACCTGCTGGCCAAGGACACGCGCGAGGGCGACGTGTACATCCAGCTGCTCAAGAAGCTGGAGGCCGCTCGCGAAGCTCTGGGCGACAAGGTGTTCGACGTGCTCGGCCAGCTGTTCTCGGGCCGCTCCCTGCGGGAACTGCTGATGGATGCCGTCCGCTACAACGAGCGCCCCGATGTGAAGGCCCAGCTGGAGCTGGAGATCGACGGAGCGGTGGACCAGGGTCACCTGGAGGAGCTGCTGGCGCAGCGGGCCCTGGTGCGCCAGGGCATGGATGCGGCCACGGTGGAGCAGCTGCGCCAGCAGATGGAGCGGGCGATGGCCAAACGCATCCATCCCCACTACGTGCACGACTTTTTCATCGAGGCGTTCCGGCGGCTGGGGGGCAAGGTGAACCCCCGCGAGAAGGGCCGCTACGAGATCACCTACGTGCCGCCGCTGCTGATGGACCGCAACCAGCAGATCGGGATCGCTCTGCCGGTGCAGCCCCGCTATGAGCGCATCTGCTTCGAGAAGGAGCACGTGGCCGACAGCCCCCGAGCGGAGCTGGTGAGCCCCGGTCATCCGCTGCTGCAGGCCTGTCTGTCCCTGGTGCTGGAGCGCGATGGAGCGGTGCTCGGCCAGGGGGCGGTGCTGGTGGATGAGCGCGATCTGGGCAGCGAGCCCCGGCTGCTGTTCTGCCTGGAGCACGGCCTGCAGGATGGCCGCAAGACGCGATCGGGGCAGCAGCAGCTGATCTCCAACCGGCTGCAGTTCCTGGAGATCAGCCGCAGCGGGGACGTCAACCCCGCCGGCTCGGCCCCGTACCTGGACTACCGCCCTTTGCGGGAGGCGGAGCAGTCCCTGGTGACGCCCCTGCTGCAGGAGAGCTGGCTGGCCCAGGACTGGGATGGGGTGGTGCTGCAACACGCCATGGCCTCCCTGGTGCCCCAGCACCTGGAGGAGGTGAAGCGCGAGCGGCTGGAGCGCATCGCCAAGGCGGAGCGGGAGATCAGGGCCCGCATGCAGCGGGAGATCAACCACTGGAGCCGCCGCTACGCCGAACTGCAGCTGCAGGAGCAGGCGGGCAAGCAGGTGCGGCTGCCAGCCCAGGTGGCCAGGGAACGGGCCGAGGTGCTGGTGAGCCGGCTGGAGAAGCGACTGGCCCAGCTGCAGGCCGAAGCTCAGATCACCGCCAAGGTGCCGAACCTCAAGGGCGGCGCCCTGGTGATCCCGGCGGGGCTTCTCTTGAGCTTGCAGGGCCAGAACGATCCGGCGGATGTGGATGCCACAGCCCGCAAGCGGGTGGAGCTGCTGGCGATGAACGCCGTGTTCGAGGCGGAGAAGGCCCTGGGCCGCATGCCCAAGGATGTGAGCGCCGAGCACCGCGGCTACGACATCGAATCGATCGATGCCGACGGGAACCTGTTCTTCATTGAGGTGAAGGGCCGGGCCGATGGCGCCGACTCGGTCACGCTCACGATCAATGAGGTGAACACCGGCCGTAACGCACCTCATCGCTTCCGGCTGGCGCTGGTGAGCGTGGAGGGCGATCGAGCCTCACCACCGGTGTACGTCAGCGGCGTCGACTGGGGCCTGCCAGGCTTTGGGGACACCCAGATCACCAAGAACCTGCAGCAGCTCCTGGCGGCGGGGAGGGCACCGCATTGACCAACCAGAGCAACCAGGGGCTCGGCAGCCGAATGCACGCCCACTTCGCCCCCCTCGGTGGAGTGGATCTCGACCTATCCGATCGCGGTGAACTGGCTGCTGATCTTGAGCGCCGCGCCCGGGTCGCCGAACTGTTCGTGACCGGCGACTGGGGTGTGGACCTGGAGACCTTCGAGGCTGACCAGGAACGGGAGCGCCAGCAGGAGGCCGAGACCTGATGGGCCTGAGCATGCTTGAACGCCAGTCACCCCCGGTAGCGTGGGGAGGTTCCGAGCCACAGCCATGGCCGCCACACCCATTGCTGACCTGCTGCAGCTCCCCATGGGAGAGCGGGTGGCGCTGGCGATGGCCCTCTGGGACAGCCTCGATGAATGGGGCCGCAGCGAAGCGCTGCCGGTGGACGCGGATCTGTGCAACGAGCTCGATCGGCGCTGGGCAGCTCACCTCCAGAACCCCGAAGCCGCCATGCCTTGGGAGCAGGTCCGCGGCCAGCTGGGGCTGGGATGACGCGCGCGGTCCGCTTCCTGCCGGAGGCGCTGGAGGACCTGATCGAAACCCAGCGTTGGTATGCCAGCCGAGAGCCAGGCCTGGGGCAGGCTTTCGCCGAAGCTATCGCCGCAGCGGTGGAGCGGATCGCGCAGGATCCGGCCACGTTCCCGTGCGTGCACGGGGCGGTGCGACGGCTGGTGGTGCGGCGCTTCCCCTACGCCGTCTACTTCCGGGAGGTGGGCGATGACGTCCTGGTGCTTGCCGTTCATGGACGCCAGGATCCCCGGCGCTGGCAAGGCCGCGGCTGATTGGCTTCAGAGCCGCACTTGGCAGACCCAGCCTCCAGGCACGCGGGTGCTCAGTGAACCCGTTGCTCGCGCAGTTCCGTTCGCAACGCCGCCATGGCGTCATCCCAGCGCTGGAAGTGGGCCGTACCTCTCAGCACCTGGGCTCGCCGCTGACGCAGCTCTGCTCTATGCCAGGCGGGTGAGACCTCGCGGCCCTGATCGGAAGTGTCGCGCTCCCCTTGCCGCTCCATCGGATCACGCCTCGGCTCGCTTTTTCATCCTCACTCCATGACCACCCACCCCGTCAAACGCCGCAAGAAACTGATCGAGGTCGCCATCCCGCTGGAGGCGATCAATGCGGCATCGGCGCGGGAGAAGAGCATCCGCCATGGGCACCCGAGCACGTTGCACCTGTGGTGGGCGCGGCGGCCGCTGGCGGCGGCTCGGGCGGTGATCTTCTGCCAGATGGTGGACGATCCCTCGGCGGTGCCGGAGGAGTTCCCCACCGACGTTGACCAGGAGAACGAGCGGCTGCGGCTGTTCGCCCTGATCAGTGAGCTGGTGCTGTGGGAGAGCACCACCAACGAGGCGGTGCTGAACCAGGGCTCATTAGAAGTTACCCAGTTGCCAGTGCCTGAGGTGGTTCTCGCCAGCCGAGCAAGGCCAGTAACCCCCTGATGTCGTGGGACAAGGCGGCCAGCCCCTCGGTGATCGACCAGAAACCATCGAGGCGCAACGC
>CAIZQU010000146.1 GCA_903935205.1 uncultured cyanobacterium
CTCCAGGAACTGCGACAATGACATCCCAGGCTGGAACTGGATCCGGTTCATAGCCATGGCATCTGGGCCAGTACACGCGTACCAGCTTAGCCTGGGAAAGCTGGTCGCGGAGCTTGGTGCCTAATCAAGTGCTCCATTGCCACTTCGCATTTCACCAGCAGGCCGCCCGAGCCGCAACACGGGTCGTAGATCTCCATCCCCGGCTCCGGCTGCAGCACCAGGGACATGATTTCTCCAACCTCCGGTGGCGTGTAGAACTCGCCGGCGCTCTGGCCGCTGCCCTCGGCGAATTTGCGGATCAGGTATTCGTAGCTCTTGCCGATGATGTCGGCTTCCACATCCCTGAGGCCCAGCCGCTTGTTGCTGTTCGCCTCGATCAGGTTCGAGAGGCGGTCATCGTCCAGGTCGCGCTGGCCGTGGGTGGTGGCGTTGAAGTCCACCCGGTCGATGATGCCCCGCAGGCGTGGGTTCTCCCGCGCGATCGCCCGCAGCTGGCTCGTCACCCCTTCGCCGATGCGATCGGCCAGCTGGCGGATCACGCTCCACACCGGCTGCTCCGGATCCTCCGGCCTCAGCGGCAGGTAGAAGCGCACCAGTTTGTGGTCCAGCTGCACCAGCTGAAACGCCTTGGCGCGGCTGCCCACCTGCTCGGCGATGCGGTTGAGCTCGTCGTCGAACACATCGCAGAGCCGCTTGGTGATGATCAGCGGCAGGATGTAGTCCTTGTATTTGGCCGCATCCTTGGCGCCGCGGATCGAGCAGGCCGCATCCCAGATCCAGGCTTCCAGCGATTTGTCCTTGGGCTCGGTTGCCGCGGCCTTGCCGTTGCGGCCGCCGGGACGGCCTCGGCCGTTGCCGGAGGGGCTCCCGCCGTTGGCGGCCTGAGCGGGCTGCTCCACGGGCTCAGCGCCCACCAACGACACCGAATCGCTGCGCCCCCGGCCGCGCACCACGATCCGGCGCGCTACCAGCTCCGCCTTCGCCGCCTCATACGTGGCCTCATCCCATCCCAGCCGTTGCCGCAGCACCGGGTTCTTCACCGGGCTGCCGCTCTGCTCCAGGGCCTCCAGGAAGTCGTCGAGCAGCTCCTGGTCGGGCATCAAGGGGCTGGGGCGTCAGTCTTTCGGCCAGTCTGCCAGCCAAGAACCGCTGCGGGAATGGTCGACAACTTCCACCGTGAGTTTTATGCCGATCCTGCATCAACGGGAGCCCGATGCTTTCTGTCTTTCACCCGCATCGCCACGCTCGTCGGCAGGTTCGGGCTTTCGGGGTTCACCTCCAGGCTCTGCAGCTGGGGCCGCAGCACCAGATCCATGTCCTCCATTGGGATGGCGCCGAGCAGCACCTCGGTGCCCAGCACCATGGCGCCGGTGAAGCAGCGGCGGTTGCCGAAGCGCACCTCCACCGGTCCCACGTAGGGCACAGTGCGGCGGCGGCCGTCGGCCAGCACCACCTCGCGCCGCTCCAACTCCGCCAGCTCCAGCTGGATCGCCAGGTGCTCCGGGATGCAGAGATGCACTGCGCCTGTGTCCGCCAGGGCCGACACCGGCAGGGGGACCAGCTCCGGCCGGGTGGGGTTGGCGAGGGTGACGCTGCCGCGGATCAAACCCATTCTCCAGTTCCTGATTCACGCTAGCGAGAGTGTTCCCATCGGCTGTCGCCGTGGCCAGCGCCCCCGCCAGGCCCCGCTCAGCCCGCTACGGGCTCCTGCGCGTGTTCCGTGCTCTCTACCACCCCCTGGGCCACCTGTAACCAGCAGCCCGGCAGGGCTTCGCCGGAGGGAAACCGCAACTCGGCCTTGGGCCAGTCCTGGGGTTCCTGCAGCTCCTCTCCGGCGTGGAGCCGGCCCAGCACCTTGGTTTCAAAGGGATCGAACAGCTGGGGCAGGTCGAGCACCTCCACCAGGCTGCTGTCGTCGTCGTGCTGGATGCGCAGGAACACCGGAGTTGGGCGGCTCCTGCCAGCCTGGGGTGGGTGCCGGCCGGCGGGGCTGACACCGCGCGGAGATGGGCCGCGGACGCCGCGCTGCAGCGGCGGCCTTGGTGGCGACCGCTGAGGCGGCCCGTCCAGGGAGCCTGGTCGGCCTGATCGGCTCTCCGGCGTGGCGGCCAGGCCCCTCAGGGTTGGCCCGGATCGCCAGGGCCCGGCTGGGCGCCGCAGCGGCCATCGCCGGGCGTGGCGGCGGCACCTGGGCGCTCACCCCACACATTTCCCCCTCTTTGGGCTGACGGCACCCCTTGCCATGCCTAGACGGGTAGGAGCCTCTTCGCATCCCCCATCTCGCTGCCATGGCCCAGCCCCGCATCCTGATCGTCGGCGGCGGCGCCGCGGGCCTCACCGCCGCCAGCCAGCTGCTGCGCGCCCGCACCGACCTGGCGATCACCATCCTTGAGCCGGCCGAGGACCATTACTACCAACCCGGCTGGACCCTGGTGGGGGCCGGGGTGTTCAGCCTTGAGCAGACCCGCCGCCGCGAGGCCGATCTGATCCCCGCCGGCGTCACCTGGATCCGGGAGGCCGCCGCTGGTTTCGATCCGGATGCCGCCACCGTCACCACCAGCTCCGGTCAGCGCCTCACCTACGACGCGCTGGTGGTGGCCACCGGCCTGCGCCTGGCCTGGGAGGCGATCGAGGGACTGCCTGCCGCCCTCGGCAGCGGTGCTGTCTGCAGCAACTATTCCCGCGACCACGCCGCCTACACCTGGGAGGCCATCCAGGCCTTCCGGGGCGGCAACGCCCTGTTCACCTGTCCCCCGATGCCGATCAAGTGTCCTGGGGCACCTCAGAAGATCGCCTATCTGGCCCACGACGTCTTCCAGCGCGACCCCGCCCTGGCTGCCAAGAGCCATGTGATCTACGCCACCGCCACCCCTGGCATCTTCGGGGTGCCCACCTTTGCCGCGCCGCTGCGGGAGGTGGTCAAGCGCAAGGGGATCGACGCCCGCTACAGCCATGTGCTCACGGCGATCCGGCCTGAAAGCAAGGAGGCGGTCTTCCGCGTTCAACCCGCCAGCCCCAACCACGGAGAGGGCGAGGAGCCGCGCCAGGAGGTGATCCCCTACGACCTCCTGCACGTCACACCGCCGATGGCCGCCCCCGAGGTGGTGGCCACCAGCCCCCTGGCCGCCGCCAGCGGTTTCGTGGAGGTGGATCAATACAGCCTCCAGCACAAGCGCTACGCCAACGTGTTCGCCATCGGCGATGTGGCCGGCATGCCCAACTCCAAGACCGCCGCCGCTGTGCGTGGCCAGGCGCCGGTGCTGGTGGCCAACCTGCTCGCCCAGCTTCAGGGTCGCCCGCTCGAAGCCCGCTACGACGGCTACAGCTGCTGTCCGCTGATCACCGGCTACGGCAAGGTGATCATGGCCGAGTTCAACTACGAACAACAGCCGGTGCCCTCGTTCCCGCTCGATCCCACCCAGGAGCGCTGGAGCATGTGGGTGGTCAAGAAGGATGTGCTGCCCTGGCTCTACTGGAACCGCATGCTCCGCGGCGCCCCCCACGAGCGCCGCTACATGCCGGGCGTGCAGGTCTGAGGCCAGTCCTCAGCCCTTGCCGGCCTTCGGTTCCTTACCCTCCAGCAGGGTGTCCTTGCTGGCTCGCAACGCTTTCCAGAGCTGGCGGATCTGGGCGTAGGCCTGCTCCTGGCTCAGCTTGCCGTTGCTCTGAAGCCCCACGATCAAACCCACCCGCTCAGCGAAGGTCTCCAGGTTCTGGTTGAACACCAGCCGCTGCGGTGTCCAGTCTTCGCCGCGGTAGCTGCCGTGGCTTTCCATCGGTGATGCCACCTCGCCGGCAACGTCCCGATCCCCAGCGGCTCCGGGGGGGCTCGGGCCCATCTCGCTCGACACCGGAGCTCCGTGCACATGACCCCATACCCTAGAGACTTCAAGCTCCTGCGGACCTGCGCGCTCCGTCGCCTCACTGCAGCGCCCGGACCCCTTTTTTCACCCCCGTAAGCTGGATCACGGCCGGGTCGTGTTCACCGCGACAGAGCCCCAGCCGCGCCATCGCTGAAATGGCAGGCCTATCGCCCTGACCCCATGGTCCGCGCCGTGCGCCGCTGGATCACCCCCGTCGGGACCTGTCTGCTGCTGCAGGGCTGCCTGCTCGGCGTCGGTGTCCTGATCGACCGCTGCATCGACCCCCCTTCCCCTTGCTGCGACTCACCCCTGGTGCTCTGACCTCCAGCCGGCTCGAGCAGCGCCCCGCCGCTCTGCCCCCCGATCTCTGTGTCCACGGTGGGGTGGCTCCTACTCACAGCGATGTGGTCGTGTTTCTGCGGGACGGACCCGAGCGGCGGGCCCATACCTCCCTGGAGTCCCTGCTCGCCCTGCGCCAGCTCAACCAGCCCCTCTGGCTGCGGATCCGCGGCCTTGCCGATCGGCAGGGGATCCGTGAACTGCTGCGGCAGCTCGATCTCCCCCCCCTGCTCACCGATCCGCTGCTCGACCCCCCCCAGCGTCCTCAGGTCGACTGCCTCGAGGAGGCGGTGATGGTGGTGCTGCACCGTCTGACGGTGGGCCAGGACCCTGCCGATCTGATCAGCGATCAGGTGGCTGTTCTGCTGGTGCCTGGTCTGCTGATCAGCATCGAGGAATCCTCCGCCGGCGAGGCCTTCCCGGACCTCACCGCCTGGTTGCTGTCGCGTGCTGCCGTGATGGAGCACCGCGATCTCGATGCCATCCTCCATTTCCTGATCGACGATCTGCTCGACGATCTCTTCCCGATCCTCGAGCGCATGGCCGCCAGCCTCGATCAGCTGGAGGAGGACGTGCTCGACAGCCCCAATCCCCAGCATCTCAATCGGGCCTTCGACTTTCGCGGCAACCTGCGCACGATCCGCAGCCAGGTCTGGCCCCTGCGCCACCAGATCCGCATGCTGGTGCGCGAGCAGTTGCCCCTGCTCAGCACGGAAACCATGGGCGGCTTTCAGGAGATGGCCGAGCTGGTGGAACTGCTGCATGAAAATTGCGAGCTGTTGCGCAATCAGTGCGATGCGATCTCACAGGCCTATGCCGCCAGCGTGGCCAATCGTATGAACCAGGTGATGAAAACGCTGACCATTCTCACCAGCATTTTCGCGCCGCTCACCCTGATCGCCGGCATCTACGGCATGAACTTCTCCCACATGCCTGAACTGCAGTTGCGCAACGGTTACTACATCGCCCTGCTCCTGATGGTGCTGGTTGCCGTGCTGCAAAGCCTCTGGCTCTGGCGACGGGGCTGGTTTCAGGACTGGACTGCCCGGCGCTGACGGCAGGCCGCAAGGCTGGTCTGGGTGGGGCCATGACCCAGCGGGGATCACCGCCTGCGGCTGGGCCCTGCCTCCCGATCTGGCCCCGCCCGGCCTGCGGCGCCAGCGGCGTCACTACCGGATCTTCAACGGTTCTTAACCGCTCCCTAACGACTGGCGTCAGGGCTGGCGCCTATTCAAGGTCTGTCACCACAGGACGATCCATGACCTTCGCGAAGAAGGCTCTCTCCCTCAGCATTCTTGCGGCCCTGGGCTCGGGTGTTGCCGTTTCGGCTTCCACCGCTCTCAATGGCGCCGGCGCCACCTTCCCGGCGCCCTTCTATCAGAGCGCTTTCGCCTCCCTGGCGTCCCAGGGCCAGAAGGTCAACTATCAGTCGGTCGGCTCCGGTGCTGGCGTCAAGCAGTTTGTCAAGGGCACGGTCGATTTCGGTGCCACCGATGAACCGATCAAGCCAGAAGAAGCGGCCAAGGTGAAGCGCGGTGTGGTCCAGTTTCCCGTGGTGGGCGGCACGATTGCCGTGGCCTATAACAAGCCATCCTGCCCCAACCTGAAGCTGACCCAGAAGCAGGTCGTCGATATCTTCATGGGCCGTATCCGCACCTGGGAGGCTCTCAAGTGCGGCACTGGTCCGATCACCGTGGCCCATCGCTCCGACGGTTCCGGAACCACCTTCGCCTTCACCAACTCGCTGCAGAGTTTCTCCTCCTCCTGGACCCTCGGCGCTGCCAAGAGCGTCAACTGGCCCGTGGGTGTGGGCGGCAAGGGCAATGAGGGTGTGGCCGGTGTGATCAGCAACACCCCCGGCTCGATCGGCTACCTCAACCAGTCCTATGTCAAGGGTGTGATCAAGGCCGCCGCGTTGCAGAACCGCTCCGGTGCCTTCGTCAAGCCCGGGCTGGCCTCCGGCCGCGCCGCCCTGGCCGGCATTGCCCTCGACAGCCGACTGGCGGGAGAAAACCCCAATCCCGCCGGCGCCGGCAGCTATCCGATCGCCACCCTCACCTGGGTTCTGGCCTACGAGAAGGGCTACGGCGCCAAGGCCGGAGCTGTCCGTACCGCCCTGCTGCACCTGCTCAGCCCCGCCGCCCAGAATCGCGCCGATGATCTGGGCTACGTGCCCCTGCAGAGCTCGATCCTGGCCAAGGCCCGCAAGGCCGTGGCCCGCATCGCACCCTGATCGCCCAGGCTGCAGCTTTTCAGCTTGCTTGCGACGACCTGACCCGCTGCGATTGGCAGCGGGTCTTTTTCTTGCCCGATCACCTTTGTCCAGGCCTGGCGAGATGACTCCAGCGCCTTAGTTCACTCTTAACCGGACCACTACCCTCCCTTGGTCTGGAGGTCAGTGGCGCTCCATACAGTTAAAGGGTCATCGCCGGCACTTGGTCATGGTATTCACGCCCTCTTGTGAAGCCGGAAGTCGTGATGCTTTCCGCCATCTGCTCGAATCAAGCTATCAACGCCGCAGCTTGATTCACCTCACCGCCGGTAGTCAGGTTCCCCTGCTCCGCAACAACGTCTGGCTGGTGGTGCGCGGCATGGTCAAGCTCGGGGCGGTCACGATCCATGGCGATGAGCTGCTGCTTGGCCTGGCCGGCGCCAACGAACCCTTCGGGGAACCGCTCAGTGGCGTCGAGGCCTTCGAAGCGCGCACCCTCTGCGACAGCGACCTGCTCTGCCTGACCCTCGCCGAGATTCAGGCCGATCCGGCCCTTGCGGTCGCCATGCTGCAGGCCATCAGCCAGCGCTATCGCCAGAGCCAGGCCCTCCTCGCCCTGATGGCCCTGCGCCGGGTGGAGGAGCGGGTGCGGGGCTTTTTGGAGCTGATCGCCAGCGACTACGGCCAGCCCTGTGAGCAGGGATTGCGCCTCAACCTTCGCCTCACTCACCAGGAGGTGGCCAGCGCCCTCTCCACCACCCGCGTCACCGTGACCCGCATCCTTGGCGGCCTGCGGGATGAGGGCTGGCTGCAACTCGATTCCCAGCGCCGTCTCGTGATCAGCCATCTGCCACGGCCTTGATCACCGCGTTCTGGCAGCAGCCCACCGGCCCCGAGAATGGGGTCATGCCCACCTCCCTGCTCGTCGTCGAAGACGATGACACGATCCGCGAAACGATTCGCGATGCCCTCAGCCTGGAAGGCTTCACGGTCACGGCCTGCGCCAACGGTCGCGATGCCCTCGGCAACCTGCAGCGGGCCGCCGCCTCTGGTGATGGCCCCTTCGCCCTGGTGGTGCTCGACCTGATGCTCCCCGGCCTGGGCGGCCTTGAACTGTGCCGCCAGATGCGCCAGGCCGGTGATCGCACGCCGATCCTGGTGGTCAGCGCCCGCGACAGCGAAGCCGATCGGGTGCTGGGCCTGGAGGTCGGCGCCGACGACTATCTGATCAAGCCCTTCGGCATGCGCGAACTGGTGGCGCGCTGTCGGGCGCTGTTGCGGCGTAGCAGCAGCGCCGTCGAGGAATCCCGCCAGGTGGTGCACGGCAACCTCTGCCTCTTCCCCGAAGAGTGCCGGGTCACCCGCGATGGTCTTGATGTCAACCTCTCCCCGAAGGAATACCGCCTGCTGGAGCTGTTCATGCAGAATCCTCGCCGCGTCTGGAGCCGCGACAAGTTGCTGGAGCAGGTCTGGGGCCACGATTATTTCGGCGACAGCAAGACCGTCGATGTGCACATCCGCTGGCTGCGCGAGAAGCTGGAGACCAATCCTTCCGCCCCCGAGCACCTGGTCACCGTGCGCGGATTTGGCTATCGCTTCGGCTGAGTGACAGCTCCGCTGCTGCTGTTCGCTGCTTTCGCCGGCCTGCTGGTTGGCCTGGTGGTCGGGCTGCTGCTGGGCCGCCGCAGTCCCGCCGCTCGACTGCGGCGCGAAGGCCTGGCCCGCTCCTCCCTGCTCGGCTGGCTCCATGCCGCCCCGGTGGGCTGGCTGATCATCGACCAGGGTTCGACCGTGCATCTGATCAACGCCCGCGCTGAGCAGCTGCTTGAGGTGCCTGGCGCCGCCCTGCCAAGCCTCCAGCCCCTGGCCTCCATCTGCGCTGCCCCGGAGCTGCTTGAGCTGGTGGCCAACACCCGCCAGCGCCATCGCATCCAACGCCTCTGCTGGCAACGCCACGGCCAGGAGATCGAGCTCTATGGCCTGCCCGGTCGCTCCGGTTGGTTGGCGGTGGTCCTGTTCAGCCGCCGCTCCCTGGAGGCCCAGCTGGAGCAGCAGGAGCGCTGGGTGAGCGACGTGGCCCATGAGCTGCGCACCCCCCTCACCGCCCTGCTGCTGGTGGGTGACAGCCTCGCCGCCCAGGTCAACAGCCGCAACGCCGTGCTCGTCGAACGGTTGCAGCGGGAGCTGTTGCGCCTCCAGGAGCTGGTCAACGACCTGCTGGAGCTCTCCCGCCTGGAGAACGCCCTGCCCTCCCCCGAAGCGCCCCGGCCCCTGCTCGATCTGGCGGTCCTGGTGGATCAGGCCTGGAGCGGCCTGCGACCCCTCGCCGATCCCCGTGGGGTGGTCCTTGAGCTGCGGCTTCAGCAGGAGGGGGAGCCGGCACCCCAGGTGCGGGCCGATCGCTCGCGGCTGCATCGGCTGATCTACAACCTGCTCGACAACGCCCTGCGTTACAGCCCCGACCAGAGCCCGATCAGCGTCACCCTGCGGAGCGGCGGTCGCTGGTGCGAACTGCGGGTGCGGGATCGGGGGCCGGGCCTGAGCGCCGAGGATCAGGAGCGGTTGTTCGAGCGCTTCTACCGCGGTGACCCCAGCCGCGCCCGCAGTCGTCGCGGCGGCAGTGGTCTGGGGCTGGCGATCGTGCGACAGATCGCTCTCACCCACGGGGGCCGCGTCCAGGCCGGCAACCATCCGGAAGGGGGGGCTCAGCTGGAGCTGTTGCTGCCCCTGCCAGGCTGAGGCCATGGCTTCCCCCGACCGCCCCTCGCCCCCGCCATCGCCGGCCCGACGTCTGCAGGCTGTGCTGGAGCCGGTGATCCCCCGCATCGGCGCCCTGCAGCGCCAGCGGGCTGATGTGCTGTCCCTCGCCCAGGGGATGGTGAACTGGGGACCGCCAGCCGCGGCCCTGGCGGCGGCCCAGTTGGCGATCGGCGGTGAGCCCGCCGCCGGGCTGCCCTCCCCCTGGCCCGGCCGTCCGGCGGTGGCCGATCGGGACCGCTACGGCCCGATGGAGGGGGATCCCCAGCTGCTGGAGGCGATCCGCCGCGATCTGGTCGACCACCACGGCCTCGACCTCGACGGCACCGCCCTGCTCGCCACCGCCGGCAGCAACATGGCCTTTCACGCCATCGCCCAGGTGATCCTCGATCCCGGCGATGCGGTGCTGCTGCCGGTGCCCTGGTATTTCAACCACTGGATGGCGGTGCAGCTGGCCGGCGGCGAGCCTGTGGCGGTGGATGCCGGTTGGATTCCCGATCCGGATCGGCTGGAGGCGGCGATCACCCCCCGCACACGGGCGATTGTGACGATTTCCCCCGCCAATCCCAGCGGCGTGGTGATACCAGCCTCGGTGCTTGATGCCATCAACCGGCTCTGCGCCCGCCGCGGCCTGTTCCATATCAGTGATGAGGCCTATGCGGCCTTTGTGCATGGGTCGGTGCCCCATGCCAGCCCCGGCCGCTTGCCCGGCAGCGGCGCCCACACGGTGACCCTCCACTCCCTGTCGAAGGCCTACGGCATGGCCGGCTGGCGGTTGGGCCATGCTTCGGTGCCGCGCCAGCTGCTGCGCGGCCTGGCCCAGGTGCAGGACACGGTGTTGATCTGCCCGCCCCGGCTGCTCCAGCCCGCCGCTGCCGCCGCCCTGGCGGCAGGCCCGGCCTGGTGTGAGCCACGCATTGCCAGCCTCGCCCCCCGCCGCGCCCTGCTGCGCGATGCGGTGGCCGCCGCCGCCGCCGCCGGGCTGCCGGTGGCCCTGGCGGCACCGCTCGACGGCGCCTTCTATGGGCTGCTGGCCTGCACCACCAGGCTCGCCGAGGAGCCGTTGGTGGAACGGCTGATCCTGGAGCACGGGGTGGCGGTGTTGCCTGGTGGCGCCTTCGGGTTGGCGGATGGCGGCGCTCCCGGCCAGGTGCTGCTGCGGCTCAGCTACGGCATGCTCGCGGGTCCCGATCTGGAGCGCGCCCTGCAGCGCTTGTTTGCGGGGTTGAAGGCGCTGGCCGGCTGAGCTCCCGGCGTTCGGTCCTGTCCCGTTGGCCTGATGGGGCAGGAACGGCAGGTCTGGTTAGGGTGCCTGCAGCCACGGATCCCCGCCGCGCATGAGTCCCATCCATGCCGATAACAGCCTGAGCATCGGCCGTACGCCCCTGGTGCAGCTCAATCGCGTCACCCGTGGCTGCGGTGCCCGGGTGCTGGCCAAGATCGAGGGACGCAATCCCGCCTATTCGGTGAAGTGCCGCATCGGCGCCGCCATGATCTGGCAGGCGGAAAAGGATGGTCTGCTCGGGCCGGGCCGGGAACTGATCGAACCCACCAGCGGCAACACCGGCATCGCCCTGGCTTTTGTCACCGCCTCCCGCGGCATTCCGCTGACCCTGACGATGCCGGAGACGATGAGCATGGAGCGGCGCAAGCTGCTCACCGCCTATGGCGCCCGCCTGGTGCTCACCGAGGGCCGTCTGGGCATGAGCGGGGCCATCGCCACCGCCCGCGAGATGGCCGCCAGCGATCCGGACCGCTATCTGATCCTGCAGCAGTTCAGCAATCCGGCCAATCCCCGCATCCATCACGACACCACCGGCCCGGAGATCTGGGATGACTGCGACGGTCAGGTCGATGCCCTGGTGGCCGGTGTTGGCACCGGTGGCACGATCACCGGGGTGAGCCGCTACTTCAAACAGACCCGCCAGCGCCCGATCGTGTCGGTGGCGGTGGAGCCGGCTAACAGCCCGGTGATCAGCCAGAGCCTGGCCGGCGAATCGCTGCGGCCCGGACCCCACAAGATCCAGGGCATCGGTGCGGGCTTCGTGCCCGACAACCTCGACCTCTCCCTGGTGGATCGGGTGGAGGCTGTGGGCGATGAGGAGGCGGTGGCGATGGCTCGCCGCCTGATCAAGGAGGAGGGAATCCTGGCGGGGATCTCCTGCGGTGCCGCCACCGTGGCGGCCCTGCGACTCGCCCGGGAGGAGGCCTTCGCCGGCAAGACGATCGTGGTGGTGCTGCCCGATTCGGGTGAGCGCTACCTCTCCTCGGTGCTGTTTGAGGGTCTGTTCAACGAGAAGGGGCTGGCGGCGGTCTGAACGGAACCGGCCGGATCAACCGGCCATGGTCACGAATTCCTCGGCCACCGAGGGGTGGAGCGCCATGGTGCGATCGAAGTCGGCTTTGGTGGCCCCCATCCCCACGGCAATGGCGGCCATCTGGATGATCTCGGCGGCGTGGTCGCCGACCATGTGGCAGCCGAGCACCCGGCCGTCGGCGGCGGCCACCACCAGCTTGAGCAGCACCGCCGGCCCCCGTTTCGGCAGGGCCAGCTGCATCGGCCGAAAGCGGGCCCGGTGCACCGTGATGCCGTCCCGGCCGAACCGCTCGATCGCCGCCTCCTCGCTCAGCCCCACCGTGGCCAGCTCCGGTTGGCTGAACACGGCGCAGGGAACCAGGTCGTGGTCCACCCGCCGGGGCCGCTGGCCAAAGGTGCTGTCGGCGTAGGCGCGGCCCTCATCGATCGCCACCGGGGTGAGGTTGATCCGGTCGGTCACATCGCCCACGGCATGGATGTGGGGCACGTTGGTGGTCTGATCGCCATCCACCGGGATCCGCCCCCCTTCCACCACCACACCAGCGGCCTCCAGGTTGAGGCCCTCCAGGAACGGCCGGCGACCGGTGGCCAGGAGCACGCCACCGGCCTCCAGGACGGCGCCGCTGTCGGTGTGCAGGCGCAGGGCGCCGGGATCGCCTTCGATCGCGGTCGGACGTTCGCCGCAGCGCAGGGCGATGCCCCTGGCGGCCATGGCCTCCTGCACGGTCAGGGCGGCTTCGCTGTCAAAGCCCCGCAGGATGCGGGGTCCACGCACCAGCTGTTGCACCGCCACCCCCAGGCCATGGAGGATGCCGGCGAATTCGCAGGCGATGAAGCCCCCCCCGACGACGACCATCGCTTCCGGCAGGGTGTTCAGGCGGAAGATGTCATCGCTGACCCAGGCCAGCTCCGATCCGGGGATGGCCGGCCGGCTGGGCCGCCCGCCGACCGCGATCAACAGGCGCTCGGCTTCCAGCAGCCGCGGCGGCTGATCCCCCTGCTGCACGGCGATCCGGTGGGGATCGAGGAAACGCCCCCAGCCTGGGACCAGCTCCACCCCAGCCTTGGCCAGGAAGCCGATGTGCAGCCCGTTGAGTCGGTCCACCTCGCCGCGCACCTGCTCCAACAACACGGCGGGATCACAGCGCAGGGGCGGATCCGCCTGGGGGATCCAGCCGTAGCTTGGGGCGTCTGCCAGCAGCTCCCGCCAGGCAGCGCCGTAGACCAGCAGCTTTTTGGGAACGCAGCCGCGGATCACGCAGGTGCCGCCCACCCGATCCCCCTCGACGATCGCCACCCGGGCCCCGTGGGCGGCGGCGCGCTTGGCGGCGGCGAGACCGCCGGAGCCGGCCCCGAGCACCACGAGATCGAAACGGTCGTTGGAGGGGGACAACGGATCAGCCCAGGCTGTGGTTCCCAAGCCTGGCAGGTGCAGGGCCGTTGCCGGCGTCGGTCGGGGGCTCCCGTTGCCAGCGATGGCACCCAGCAATGACACATCGCTGGCAAGGATAGCGCGGGTCCGGCGTGCCGGAACGGACAACCCGGACCCAACAAAAAAACCAGGATCCTGGAGATTCCAGGACCCTGGCGATGGGACGAGGACGGTGGCCTCGGGAGGATCGCGGCCAACGCGACCGACCGGGGGTCGGCGGCCGCGCCGGGGGCGTTGGATCAGAGGGCGCTTTCGCCCCGTTCGCCGGTGCGGATGCGCACGGCGGTCTCCACCGGGGTGATGAAGATCTTGCCGTCACCGATCTCACCGGTGCGGGCCGCTTCGCTGATGGCACTGATGGCGGCTTCGACCTTGCTGTCGTCAACGACGACGATGATTTTGGACTTGGAGAGGAAGTCGACCGTGAACTCGTTGCCGCGGTAGCGCTCCACCTGGCCCTTCTGGCGGCCGAAACCGCGGACTTCGGCGACGGTCATGCCAACGATATCGAGGCTGACCAGGGCTGATTTGACGGCATCCACCTTGCTGGGACGCACGAGAGCAGTAATCATTTTCATTGGAAGATCCGCCTCAGTTGGTCATGGGGTCGTAGGCCTCTTCACCGTGGGCCACATAATCGAGGCCGCGCTCCTCTTCCGTTGGCTTCACACGCAGGGGCATGAACAGCTGCAGGAACCAGAGAATCAAGGCGGTGCCCAGGCCCACGAAACCGTAGGAGAACAACACCGCTTTGAGCTGCGCCAGAAACAGTCCGACATTGCCGCCCTCCTCCATGATCTTGGCCGAAAGCGGGAAATAGTCAGCGGCCACCAGCGTTTTTGAGGCCAGGATGCCGGTGAGCAGTGCGCCGATCGTGCCGCCGACGCCATGGACCATGAAGGTGTCGAGGGAGTCGTCGAACTTGATCGCGGCCTTGACCTGCACGGCGATGAAGCAGGCCGCGGCGGTCAGGGTGCCGATCAGGACCGCCTGGGGCAGGTAGACGAAGCCAGCGGCCGGGGTGATCCCCACCAGACCAGCCACCGCACCGGTGGCGGCACCGACGGCGGTGGGCTTGCCATCCTTGAACCACTCGATCAGGCACCAGGACAGCAGGCCGGCCGAGGCGGAGGTTGTGGTGGTCAGGAAGGGAAGGCCGGCGGTCTTGGCGGCGAACATGCTGGCGCCGTTGAAGCCGAACCAGCCGAACCAGAGCAGACCGGCTCCGAGCAGGATGAAGGGAACGTTATGGGGAGGGCGCTTGCTGTCGGGCCAGGTGCTGCGATCGCCGATGATCGCAGCCGCCACCAGGGCGGCGACGCCGGAGGCGATGTGCACCACCGTGCCGCCGGCGAAATCGATCGCGCCGATGCTGCCGAAGGGACCGAGGAAACCACCACCCCAGACCATCTTGGCCATCGGCGAGTAGATCAGCAGGCTCCACAGCAGGCAGAACCAGAACCAGGCCTTGAAACTCACCCGCTCGACGATCGCACCGGAGATCAGGGCCGGTGTGATGATCGCAAACATCCCCTGAAACAGGGCAAAGGAGGTGGCGCTCAGGTTGAAGCCATCGGCGAGGGGAGCATCGCCGAATTCACCACCCACCCCGTGAAGCCACATCGCGCCGAGGCCACCGATGAAGGGGCTGTTGAAGCCGGTGTCGAAGGCCAGGCTATAGCCGATCACGATCCAAAGTACGCCGATGAGCCCCATCAGGAAAAAGCTCATCATCATGGTGTTGAGTACGTTCTTGGCGCGGGTGAAACCGCCATAGAAGAACGCCAGACCCGGGGTCATCAGCAGCACCAGCGCTGAGCCCATCAACATCAGCAGAGTGTCAGCTCCGTCATTGACCGCTTTCGGCAGGGCGGCATGGGCAGCGCCGGCGAGCAGCGGCAGCAGGCCGGCGGCGAACGCCATCAGCACGAAGGCGGAGCGACGCAGTTGGGGGTTCTGAACACCGGCAAGCCAGCGCCGGCGCCATCGATCAAACACAGCAAGTGGGGTGGAACCACTTCTGATTGGAGGAATGAATGCCATGAAGGGGAAAAACCTCAGGGTTCACCCCGCTACCTTCCAATGGGGCCAGGGATGGGCCCGGTAGCGATGGTTACCGATCAGCCAAGGCCTCGACTTGCGCTGACTGGCTGTTGTGATCGCCAGGGCCGATAGCGGCTGCCGCCATGCCCCGCTGCCCCATCCGCCGATGGGGGATCCAGCGTCCCTGGTTGGTCGCCCCAAGCCAAGTTCTGTGTGCAACATCCTGTGGCCGGCCCGGCGTTCGCATCACGGTTGCCCTGCGGGCTCGCCAGGATCGAGAGGTTGTCTCCGTTGCTTGCGTTGTTCGGTCTGCCCCTGGATCCGCCTGCCCCCAGGTCGAACGTGGACTCCCTCCCCGATGGCCGCCCGGCCAGCTGGGAGCAGCTTGAGTCCTGGGCTGCCCCGGAGGCCGACCGCATCGATGGCCCCGCCAACCCCCA
The DNA here is from genome assembly GCA_903935205.1 of uncultured cyanobacterium. GTDB lineage: Bacteria > Cyanobacteriota > Cyanobacteriia > PCC-6307 > Cyanobiaceae > Cyanobium. Next base: position 15,404 of record CAIZQU010000146.1, read on the forward strand.
GGCCCGGCTGCGCCTGTTCGGCCAGGAGGAGTCGGCGGTTCGGGTGACCCTGTACCGCGATCATCACGCCTGGTGCCCCTACTGCCAGAAGGTTTGGCTCTGGCTGGAGGAGCACCGCATCCCGTATCGGGTGCGCAAGGTGACGATGGTCTGCTATGGCGAGAAGGAGCCCTGGTTCCTGCGCCTGGTGCCCTCCGGCATGTTGCCGGCCCTGGAGCTGGACGGTCGTCTGATCACCGAGAGCGACCGGATCCTCGAGGCCCTGGAGCTGGCCTTCGGACCGCTGGGCCGTCCCCTGGCCGATCCCCAGGTGCTGGCCCTGCGCCAGCTGGAGCGGCTCCTCTTCCGTGCCTGGTGCCAGTGGCTGTGCGTGCCGGGGCTGGGGGAGCGGGGGGAGCGCCAGGCCGCTGAGGCCTTCGACCGGCTGGCCGCCACGATGGCCCAGGCCCTGGAGGCCGGGCCGGGCCACTTTTTCCTCGACGATCTGAGCAGCGCCGATGTGGTGTTCGTGCCCTATGTGGAGCGGATGAACGCTTCGCTGGCCTACTACAAGGGTCACCTGCTCCGCCAGCGCCATGGCGCCATCGACCGCTGGTTCCGGGCCCTGGAAGAGCGCTCGACCTATCTGGGCAGCCAGAGCGACTTCCACACCCATGCCCACGACCTGCCACCGCAGATGGGGGGCTGCTACGCCAATGGCAGCGACATTCAGCGGGGCCTGGCAGCCCGGATCGATCGCGGACCCTGGCCGATTCCCATGGCGGATGGTTCCGATCCCGAGACCAGCCAGATCGAACCGGCCGACTCCGCCGCGGTTGCCCTCGCCCGGGTGTTGCGCCATCGCCGGCCGCTGCTCGATCGCTATGGCCAGGGTGAGGAGCGCTTTGCCACGGCCCTGCGGGCAGCCCTCACCACCCTGATCGAACGCCGCCCCATGGCCCCGCCGGCGGGCACCGCCATGGAGCTGCGCACCCTGGCCCAGCGGATCAGCGTGCCCCGGGACATGCCCCTCCATGCGGCGCGGCGTCTGCGGGAGGCTCTGGAGCAAACGGCGTCGCTGGATCCTCGCGATCCCGACGCCGTGCCACTGCCGACGCCGCTTCACCACCGCCGCGATCAGGATCCCAGGCCCTTCCTGCAGGGAATCCTCTGATCGGTTCAGCCGATCAGCCAGCCGGGTGTCGCAGGGTCCGCCAGGAACCGCAGCTGGTGCTCACCTCCACGCCGATCTCCATCGGTTCGGCGCCACAGCGCTGCTCACCCCACCAGGCCTGGGCTTCGTTCCAGGCCGCCTCCAGGCTGTCGTAGAGGTCATCGAGCACGGGATGGGGATTGCCTTGGCGATCGACCAGGCGATACACCCGATCGAGCATGGCGGGAGCGGCAGTGGCGCCCGAACGCCCCATGGCCGCCGCGACACGACCAGCTGGACCGGCGCTGCTGCGAAGGGGAGGGTTGGATAAGGACAAAGCGCAGCACCCTTCAGGATTCCTTTCCATGCTGGCCGTTGTGCCAGCTGTCGACTGTCACCATCGCGACATCCACACCGGGACGGGTGGTGGTAAAGCGCTTCGCTTTGTTCTTCTCTTTCCCCTTCGCTTTCCTCGGGCCATGGCCTGGCCCCCACGGCCATCCGCGACCCGGATGCCGTGGCCCAGTTCCGTGGCCCAGTTCGGGGAGTCGCCAGGCCCGCTCGGTTGTGGCCAGCCCATCGCAGCCGCACCGCTGGGCCGGGGATGGGGATTGCTGGCCCGGCGCCCTCCCCATCGGCCTGGGTCAGGCCCTGTTCAGCGCAGGTACTGCCGGATCGCCGGACGACACCAATAGACCAGAACCGCTGCATTCGCCGCCCACAGCAACGGGCAGAGGAGCGCCAGCTGCAGCCGACCCTCCTCGACCAGAACCAGCCGCACAATCCCGTAGGGCAGGGTCACCGCCAGGCTCAGGGAGAGGGCCACGATCGCCAGCACCTGGCCCCACAGCCGCCAGCGCAGCAGGGCCGCGCTGGCCACCACCCCCACCACCGCCGTGGGCAGCACCGCTGAAGCTCCAACGACAATGTTGGTGGTCCGCCAGATCGGATCGGCGCGGATCAGCAGCAGCGCCAACGGCACGGCAAGCACATTCAGCACCAGCCCCAGCCAGGCCAGCCGTCGATAGCCGAGGGGCGGATCGAGCAGCCGGGCGTCACTGAGTCTGGTGGGGCGGGGGCTGGGGGTCAGGGGCATGGCTCAGGTGCCGGCGGAGATCGCCCCATCCAGGTCGGAGCGGAACATCGGGGTCAGGTGCGGCATGGTCTCCCCAGCCACGTCCACCAACCGCTGGAAGCGCTCACGGGTGACCGGTGCACCGCCCCCCATCGCTTCACGGCTCATCACCACCACCTCCAGCACCAGTCCCCCCAGCTTCGACTGCACATCGGCGAACAACTGGGTGCGCAGGTTGTCCGATCCCCCCAGCAGGGCGCTCAGATGGGCGGGGGTGCGGTGGTCCACATCGGCCTGGAGCCGCTCGATCAGTGGGTCCAGGCTGGCGATCAGCCCCCGGGCCTCCAGGGGAGCGCTGGGCTTGAGCACCAGCACGAAACGGGCCATGGCCATGCACAAGCTCCCTCCATCCTGCTCTGTCATCGCCCCCTGGTCCGGGGGGCGGGGCTCAGGTTCACTGGATGCGGTGCATCGGCGGTCGATGGGTCTCAACAGCAGCATGGCGCTCTCCACGTTTCCAGACCTGAATCGCGATCGGTTGCGCACCCTGCAGGTGAACCTCACCTACCGCTGCAATCAGCGTTGTGGCCATTGCCATGTCAACGCCGGCCCCAACCGCAGCGAGAGCATGGACAGCGCCACCGTGGCGTTGATTCCCAGGGTGCTGCAGGCTCGCGGCTTGATGACCCTCGACCTCACCGGTGGAGCGCCGGAACTCCACCCGGGCTTCCGCGATCTGGTGCAGGAGGTGCGGCGACTGGGGGTTGAGGTGATCGACCGCTGCAATCTCACGATCCTCTCCGAGCCGGGTCAGGAGGATCTGGCCGCGTTCCTGGCGGATCAGGGGGTGCGGGTGGTGGCCTCCCTGCCCTGTTATCTGCCGTCCAACGTTGACCGCCAGCGGGGGGATGGGGTGTTCGCCCGCAGCATCGCCGGCCTCCAGGCGCTCAATCGCCTCGGCTACGGCCAACCGGGTTCTTCGCTGATTCTGGATCTGGTCTTCAATCCCTCCGGCCCGGTGCTGCCGCCACCCCAGGCCGCCCTGGAGGCCGACTACCGCCAGGTGCTGGAACGGGACCACGGGGTGGTGTTCCACCACCTGCTGGTGCTCACCAACATGCCGATTCAGCGTTTCGCCGCCAGCCTCCGGGCCAGCGGCGCCTACGAGCCCTATCTCGAGCAGCTGCGACAGCAGCACGACGCCGGGAATCTCAGCCGGGTGATGTGCCGCAGCCTGATCAGCGTTGACTGGATGGGGCGTCTCCACGACTGCGACTTCAACCAGCAGCTCGGTCTTGGCCTGGAGCCCGCCCAACACCTGGCCGACCTGCTCGTCGGGGATCTCGAGGGTGCGCCGATCCGGGTGGGGGACCATTGTTTCGGCTGCACCGCCGGGGCTGGTTCCAGCTGCGGAGGGGCGCTGCGCTGACCAGCTGCGGGGGGGGGACGCTGCGCTGACCATGGGCGGGGCCTTGATCCTGGGCGACGCGCTTGATCCGAGGGCAAGCCTCCCAGCCAGAACCCAGGACCCGCCCGTGGGGCCCTGGGCCGTTTCGGCACAGCAGGGCGCCCCTGCCCCCAGGCTGCCGGTCAGGGCGGGATCAGGCCGGGGCCTCGGCAGCCCTGGCCAGCTCAGCTGGCGGAACCCTCCGGCTGCAGGGTCTGGCCCGCGGAGCCGGCACCATCAGGGCGGGCACCCCTGCGGCGTTCGGGAGCTTCGGCGCCGAGCAGGCGACAGCCGATCTGGATGCTTCCCTCATCGAGCAGGCGGCCGATCTTCAGGGCCATGGCCTCTTCTTCCCGGCTGAACTGGGCCTGGCGGATCGTGAGCCAGTCGATCTCCTCCTGGGTGATGATTCCGGTGGCCATCGTTTCCAGGAACACCTCTCCCACAAGCATGGCGCTGCAGCGCGAATTGGCGGGATCGTATGTCGGCCGGCCCAATCCGGGGAAAGGTGTAGTAACCGGCAGCAATCGGCTGTGGCCAGGGCCCTGCACGCCGGATCCCAGGGACCGCCTGGTGCCGCCCTGCTGCCGGCGATCCTGCCGGGCCGTCCGCCTCCGCTGCGACCAAGCCGGCGGGACCGTCTCGTTTCCCGGTCCGTCCTGCAGGGCCTATCCTGTCACCCCCTCCGCGCCCCTGGTCCCGGACCCCGCTCCGGCCGGAGGCCAGGCCAGGCCCAGAGCCCCTGACAACTTTCCCGATCGCCCCGGCCGGCGGGGCCCTTCCCCTGCCCCGTCACCTGAGCCCCCGGCACCACCCCTGGGGGCTGATGCTCGGGGTGGTTCGAGGACGGCGGTGTTGCGATCCGGGAGCCTGCCCGGTCGGAACCCATTCGGCATCCATTCGGAACCCATGAAGAAGCCCGACCCCCTTTGGGGATCGGGCTTTTGAAATGGATTTGTGGTCTGAAGCGTGGTCGTGAAACGGCTGCAGCACTGGCTGCAGCTGGTGATCGGTTGGTCTGTGATCGGAACCGGAGCTGAGGCGACGATGGGGCCTGTCAGGGCCGGTGATGGGTGATGGACCAGGCCTGGGGTCGAGGTACCCGACGGCCTGGCGCCATACGCTCGCCATCGATTAGTCGTCAGCGAATGGTGATCGACATTCGATCAGAAGGATGGGTTTGGGGTCGGAGCTGCGGAAGGCGGCACCTGGGGCCATGGCATCCATACGATCGGTTTCCGCTGACCCGGGGGCACCTGAAACGGTGCGTCGGGTGATCCGCTGAGGACCTGGAAACCGTAGATCGGATCAAGACTGTTGGAGCAGGGACCTGCGGTCAGCGCACTCCTGGAACCTGATTGGGTGGCGTTTCTTCCATCGCTGGAGCCTCCTGGTTCGATGCCACCACTGTTGCCCCGCCGCCGGGCGATGGCCATAGGCATTCATGCCTGTTTTGTTGGCAGCCGCTGACCTGGGGCGGGATCGCCTGATCCCCAGAGGGCCGCCGGCCTGCGGGCGCTCGCGAACGGCGCTGCCCCGATTGGGAAACCTTGCGGCGATGGCCCCGCCACTCCCGCGATCCGCTGCCACCCTTACCCCAGCCCTCGCCTCGGTTCCGCGCCGCCATGACCACCCCCCACGTCGATCCCCTCGCCCATCTCTCCGAGCAGGAGGAGCTGGAGCGCATCGATGCCTGGTGGCGCGCCGCCAACTACCTGGCGGTGGGGATGATCTACCTGCGGGCCAATCCCCTGCTGGCCGAGCCGCTGCGCCACGAGCACATCAAGGCCCGCCTGCTGGGGCACTGGGGGTCAAGCCCGGGGCAGGCGTTCCTCTGGGCCCACGCCAACCGGGTGATCCGCCGCCAGGGCGCGGCGATGATCTACCTCTCCGGTCCAGGCCATGGCGCCCCCGGCGTGTTGGCCCCCACCTACCTCGACGGCAGCTACAGCGAGGTCTATCCCGACAAGAGCGAAGACGCCGAGGGGATGGCGCGCTTCTTCCGCCAGTTCTCCTTCCCCGGCCAGATCGGCTCCCATTGCACCCCCGAAACCCCGGGGTCGATCCATGAGGGCGGAGAACTCGGCTATGTGCTCTCCCACGCCTGCGGCGCGGTGTTCGACAACCCCGATCTGATCGCCCTGGCCTGCGTCGGCGATGGCGAGGCGGAGACCGGACCGCTGGCCACCTCCTGGCACATCAACAAGTTCATCAATCCGATCAGCGATGGCGCCGTGCTGCCGGTGCTTCACCTCAACGGCTACAAGATCGCCAATCCCACCCTGCTGGCGCGGATTCCCCGCCACGAACTGGAGAGCCTGCTGGTGGGCTACGGCTGGCAACCCCTGTTCGTGGAGGGTCACGAGCCGATGGCGATGCACCGGACGATGGCCGCGGCGATGGATCAGGCCGTGGCGCGCATCCGGGAGATCCAGGCCGAGTGCCGCCGCAGCGGTGAGGCCGTGCGCCAGCCCTGGCCGATGATCGTGCTCCGCTCCCCCAAGGGCTGGACCGGTCCGGCCATGGTCCACGGCCGCCGCGTGGAGGGCTACTGGCGGGCCCACCAGGTGCCCCTGCCCTCCCCGAACAGCGACCCGGAACAGCTGGTCCTGCTGGAGCAATGGCTGCGCAGCTACCGACCCCAGGAGCTGTTCGACGCCCACGGCTCCCTGGTGGCTGAGCTGCGGGCCCTGGCGCCCCAGGGGGCGCTGCGGATGGGCTCCAGCCCCCATGCCAACGGCGGCCTGCTGCGGCGGCGGCTGCGCTTCCCGGCGATCGAGTCCTACGCCGTGGCCCTGGAGGGACCGGGTCAGCAGGAGGCGGAGAACACGGCGCCGCTCGGGCAGCTGCTGCGCGATCTGATCGCTGCCAATCCCGATGCGGTGCGGGTGTTCGGGCCCGATGAGACCGCCTCGAACCGCCTGCAGGCGATCTATGAGCAATCGCCGAAGGTGTGGATGGCCGAGATGCTGCCGGAGGACGCCGACGGCGGCCACCTGGGGCGCAGCGGGCGGGTGGTGGAAATGCTGAGCGAACACACCCTGGTGGGGATGATGGAGGGGTATCTGCTCACTGGCCGCTACGGCTTCTTCCACACCTACGAAGCCTTCGCCCATGTGATTGCTTCGATGTTCAATCAGCACGCCAAATGGCTGGAGAGCTGCCTGCAGCACGCCCCCTGGCGCGCTCCGATCGGGGCCTGGAACTGCCTGATCTCCTCCACGGTGTGGCGGCAGGATCACAATGGTTTCACCCATCAGGATCCCGGCTTCATCGACCTGGCGGGCAATAAGAGCGGCGACGTGGTGCGGGTCTATCTGCCGGCCGATGCCAACTGCCTGCTGGCGGTGGCGGAGACGGCCCTGCAGGAGACGAATGTCTGCAACATCATCGTCTCCGACAAGCAGAAGCACCTCCAATACCTCAGCCTGCAGCAGGCCCGCCAGCATGTGGCCAAAGGGATCGGCCTCTGGAGCTGGGCCAGCAATGACGATCAGGGCACCGAACCGGATGAGCCGGATGTGGTGATGGCCTGCGCCGGTGACATCCCCACCAAGGAGACCCTGGCGGCGGTGGAGATCCTGCGCCGTGAGATCCCGAGCCTGCGGGTGAGGGTGCTGAATGTGGTCAAGTTGTTTGCCCTGACCACCCCCGAGGAGCATCCCCATGGCCTGAGCGACCGTGATTTCGATGCTCTGTTCACCACGGATCGGCCGGTGATCTTCAACTTCCATGGCTATCCCTGGCTGATCCACCGGCTCACCTATCGCCGCACCAACCACGGCAACCTGCATGTGCGCGGCTACAAGGAGCGCGGCAACATCAACACACCGCTGGAGCTGGCGATGAACAACCAGATCGATCGCTTCAATCTGGTGATCGATGTGATCGACCGCGTGCCCCGCCTCGGCTCCCGCGCCGTCCACGTCAAGGAGCGGATGAAGGAGGCGATCCTCGGCCATCGCCACTACGCCCACGACCATGGCACCGATGCGCCGGAGATCACCGCCTGGCGCTGGACGCCGCCCCAGTCCCATCAGCCCCAGCCCCAGCCCCAGCCGTGAGCGCGGCCCCGGCTGAACCCGGCGCCAACGCCGGCTCCTCCCTGGTGCTGGTGCTCAATGCCGGCAGCACCGGTCTCAAGGCCTCCCTCCACGGCCCGGGCGGGGCCTGCCTCTGGCGCGGTCAGCGGCGCTGGCAGGAGCTGGCGATCGATCAGGGGCAGGGGCCCGCGCCGGCGGCCGGACCTGGGAGCGGGCCCCAGGCCAGTCCGGCTCCTGCGGAGCGGAGCCCTGCGGCAGACCCCGCCGGGCTGGCGGTTGATCTGGCGCCCGGGACCCCGGCGGGGGAGGCCCTGGCGGCCTGGTTGGAGCAGTCCCTGGCGGGGCTGGCAAGGCTGACGGGGCCGGCGGTGCCGGCGGGGCTGGCGGGGTTGACCGGCGCGGCCGAGGCGCCCCCCCGACCGGCCATGGTGGCCCATCGGGTGGTGCACGGCGGCGAGCGCTTCACCGCCCCGACGCCCCTGGATCCCACCGTGCTGGAGGCCCTGGAGGCCCTCACGCCCCTGGCGCCGCTGCACAACGGGCCCGCCCTGGCCCTGGTGCGCTGGGCCGGCCGGCGCTGGCCGGATCTGCCCCACTGGGCCTGCTTCGATACCGCCTTCCACGCCGATCTGCCCCCCGAGGCCCGCACCTACGCCATCCCCGCCGCCTGGCGTCAGCAGGGCCTGCGCCGCTACGGCTTCCATGGCCTCAACCACCAGCATGTGGCCGAGGTCGTGTTGGAGCGCTGCGGCCGTCTGGGCCGGGCTGGAGCGTTGCGGCTGATCAGTTGTCATCTCGGTGGCGGCTGCTCCCTCTGTGCCATCCGCGACGGCCGCAGCCTGGCCACCACCATGGGCTTCACGCCCCTGGAGGGCCTGGTGATGGCCAGCCGCAGCGGTTCGGTCGATCCGGGGCTGCTGCTGCATCAGCTCCGGCGGGGCCTGGGCCTGGAGGAGCTGGAGCGGGCCCTGCAGCGGCAGGGCGGCCTGCTGGGACTCTCCGAGCTGAGCGCCAGCATGGAGGTGCTGCGGGCTGCGGCGGCGCCACCGCCCCAGGGCCAGGGCCACCCGGGGGCCTCCCTGGCGATCGCCGTGTTCCGGCGTCGGCTGCTGGAGGGAATCGGCGCCATGGCCGCCTGCCTGGAGGGGGTCGATGTGATCGCCCTCAGCGGCGGCATCGGTGAGCACGACCAGGCGCTGCGGGCCGAGCTGCAGGCATCCCTGGGCTGGCTCGGGCCCCTGGAGCTGCTGGTGGTGCCGGCCGATGAGGAAGGGGTGATCGCCCGCAGCTGCCTGGCGGCCGCAGCGATCTGAGCGGGGCGATCCCGGGTTCGGCCAAGCTGGTCACCCCGCAGGCTCCGCAGGGAACGTCGGGCGATCGCTGGCCCCCTCTCCACCGATCTGGCGGCCGCCCAGCCGGCGACCTGCGAGGTTCATCCGGGAGGGATCCGGGCAGTCAGCTTCAGCCATGGCGCCAACCCACTGATCGTTCCAGGCCTCCGGCCCAGGCACCCGACCCAGGCACCCGACCCAGGCCTCCAGCCCAGGCCTCTGGCCCAGGCCTCCAGCCCAGGCCTCCAGCCCAGGCCTCCGACAGGCTTCCCGATCGCCGGTCGCGATTCTGCCGTTGCCCGGCGCGCCGTTGCCCGGTGCTCAGCTGCCGCGGCCCCTCATCCATCGCGACCGGGATAACGGGCCAGCAGCTCCCGGTAGGCGCTGCAGAACTCTTCCCCAAGCGCAGAGTTGAGGCGGCTATCGGCGCTGAAGGCCGCCAGGGCCTCGTCGAGGCTGGCGGGCAGGGCCCTGGCGCTGCCGGGGGGCGGCGGCTCGGCGTGGAGGTTGCGGTCGCTGCGGGGGCCGGGGTCGAGCTGGCGCTCGATGCCATCGAGCACCGCCGCCAGCACCGCCGCCTGCAGCAGGTAGGGGTTGGCGGCACCATCGGCCAGGCGCAGCTCCAGCCGCTGGCCGTCGGGGATGCGCACCAGGTGGGTGCGGTTGTTGCCGCCGTAGCTGACCCAGCCCGGCGACCAGCTGGCGCCGGAGCTGGTGCTGGCGGCCCCGAGGCGGCGGTAGCTGGCGGGTACCGGGTTGGTCAGGGCGCAGAGGGCCGGGGCATGCTCCAGCAGGCCGCCCAGGGCGTGGTACGCGATGGTCGAGAGGCCCAGCTCGCCGTTGGGGTCGTGGAACAGGTTGCGCTCCCCCCGCCAGAGTGAAAGGTGCAGGTGGGCGCCGTTGCCGGTGAGGCCGGCGATCGGCTTGGGATCGAAGCTCACGGCACAGCCATGGCGTTCGGCCAGCGCCGCTGCCATCACCCGGAAGAAGGCGTGGCGGTCGGCGGTGATCAGGGCATCGGCGAAGGTCCAGTTGAGCTCGAACTGGCCGTTGGCATCCTCGTGATCGGCCTGGTACGGACCCCACCCCAGGCTCTCCATCGCCTCGATCAGCTCGCGGATCAGGGGGAAGCGGCGCATCAGCGCCAGCTGGTCGTAGCAGGGCTTGGTCTGGCTGTCGAGCCGATCGGCGATGCCGCCATCGAGGGGATCGAGCAGGAAGAACTCCGCTTCCACGCCGGTGCGAAAGCGCAGGTCCAGCGCTTCGGCCCGGGCCAGCTGGCGCTGCAACACCCGCCGCGGCGCCTGCTCCAGGGGCCGGCCCCCCATCTCCAGATCGGTGGCCACCCACCCCACCTGGGGCTCCCAGGGCAGCACCATCAGGCTGGTCGGATCGGGCCGGGCCAACACATCCGGATCGGCCGGGGTGAGCCGCAGCCAGGCGGCGAAGCCCGCGAAGCCGGCGCCGTTGGCCGCCAGTTCCGCCACGGCGGAAAGGGGCACGAGCTTGGCCCGCTGCACGCCGAACAGATCACTGAAGGAGAAGAGGAGATGGCGCAGGCCGCGCTGGGCGGCGACGTGGGCCAGGTCGGACATCGGGGGGCCGCAGGGCTGGGGGTGTTCCTAAGGCCGTGGCGCCGAACGGCTGGTTCAAGGTGGGCGGAATCGGGGCGGTGGCCCGGAGCGTGTGGCCCCCGGGACAATCGCCGCAGGGGGAGCAGGCGCCGGTGGTGCTTCAGCGCGATGGCGCGAAGGGCTGCGATGGCTGAGACAGGCCCCTGGCGAAAGTCGCTGGCATGCACCTGCGGCAGGAGGCTCTTGAGCGGAGGGTGCCGCAGAACGGTTCCCAGCCAGCCAGCCAGCCAGCCAGCCACTCACCAGCCACTCACGGACTGGCATCGGCTTGAGCGCCATGGCTCAGCCGGGAATCGCCGATCGTGCTGCGTCGCCTGGCCATGCCACGGGCTCGCAGGGGAGGGGGGCAGGGGCCGCAGGCAGCAGGGCGGCTGTGGTGGGTTGAGTGGAATGGTGCCCCGGCCCGGCGCGGGGGACACCGCAGCGGAGCGCGAGTGGAGCGCGAGTGGAGCGAGGCAGGGGGGCGTCCATGGCGGCAGGCAGATCGTCGGGCTCCGGCCGCTGCGGGGGCGTCTCGCTGTCCGGTGTGCGTCCGTCTCAGCGCTGCAGCAGGCCTTCCAGTTCCTGCCGCAGCTGGGCCTGCAGCGCCGGCGCCCGGGCGGGATTGCCGGCCCGATGGCCCAGGTCGGAGTCGAGCAGCACGAATCTCGCCCCTGGAATCAGGGCCGCCTCGGCGGCGCAGTCCGCCGGGGGGAAATAGAGGTCGTGGCGTCCGGCCACGATGGTGGTGGCCGCCTCGATCCGACCCAGGGCCGCCGCCAGATCGGCCTCCGGGTTGTCGCCCTGGTGGCCGGCGGCGGCGGCCACGTCGTTGGCCAGCCAGACATCGAGCATGGCGATCAGATCGCGGGGATCGTGGCGCTGATAGGCCGGCAGCCAATGCCGCTCCACGTAGGTCTCCACCGCCATGGCGCCCCGCTCCAGGTGGCCGCCGCGGCGGTAGAAGGGCTGGCTGGCGGCCCAGCTGGCGTAGATCAGGGCGAAGTGGCGCAGCCCCCGCTCCGGCACCGCCGTGAAGCCGGAGCCGGTCCAGCTGGGGTCGTTGGTGAGGGCCTGGCGCAGGCTGAGCAGGAACAGGCGGTTATGGGGGGTGGTGCGGGCCGTGCCGCAGACGCAGCAGAGGCGTCGCGGCCGCTGGGGTTCCAGCACCGCCCAGTGATAGGCCTGCTGCGCTCCCATCGACCAGCCGTAGATCAGGGCCGGCCGCTCCACCCCGAACAGCTCCTCCAGCAGCCGCACCTGGGCTCGGACGTTGTCGCGATGGTCGAGGGGCCATCCCGACGCCGCCAGGGGCGGCCCGCCGTTGCTGGGGCTGGTGGAGCGGCCGTTGCCGAACTGGCTGACCAGCACGATGCAGTGGCGGTTGGGGTCGAACAGGGGACCCACCGCCCAGGCGATGTCCTCGGGCCAGGCGCCGTAGGAGCTGGGATGGAGGACCAGGTTGGAGCGCTCGGCGTTGAGGGCGCCGTAGACCCGATAGTCGAGCCAGGCCTCGGCCAGGGTGTCGCCGCAGGCCAGGGGAAAGGGGCCCAGGGGGAAGCGGCCGCCGCCGTCGCTGGGGGGCGCTGGCCTCATCCGCCGCTGGCCGGCGGCGCCATCGAGGGGCGAGGGGCGTGGGGCGGCATCAGGGCAGCGGGGCCGGGGCGGGCAGGGCCAGGGTCCGCAGATCGTCGAGGAATCGGCGGTGAATCGCCAGATAGCCGGGGCTCAGCTCGGCCAGGGAGGGGGCCAGCAGCCGGTGGGCGCGGCCCAGGGCGTGGAAGGGGAGGGAGGGGTAGAGGTGGTGCTCGGCATGGAACGGCATGTTCCACATCAGCCGGCGCAGGGGAGCCAATGTGAGGGTGGTGCGGGTGTTGCGCAGGCCATCGGCCACGAAGGGGCAGCCGCCGTGCTCGGCCAGCAGCACGAAGCGCAGCAGGGGTTGCCCCACCGCCAGGGGCAGCAGCCAGTACCAGAGGAGGAAGCCGTTGGCTCCGGGCAGGGAGAGCAGGGCCAGCGCGCCGTAGACGAGGGCCTGAAGCCGGAGGGAGCGGCGCACGGCCGGGGCGGCATCGGCGGGGATGTAGGGCCGGCCGGCGAAGTCGCCGCGCAGGCCTGCCAGGTGGCCGCGCACTTTGCCGAGCCACCAGCCGAGGCCGCTGAGTTCGAGCAGGTAGGCCGCGGTGGTGGTCGGGGGAGCGTCCTCCAGCTCAGGATCGAGGCCCGGCAGGTGGGTGTAGCGGTGGTGCCACTGGTGGTAGCGGCGGTAGAAGTCGGCGTTGTAGAAGCTGAGCACTCCGGCCCACCAGGCCACGGCGTCGTTGAGAGGGCGGCTGGCGAAGGCGGTGCGGTGGCCGCATTCGTGCATGGCGCAGAAGGCGAAGGCCAGGCCGCAGCCCAGCAGGGCCAGCCCCAGCAGGGCGAGGGGCCAACGGAGGGGGGAGGGGAGCGCCTGGGCCCAGGGGCTGGCCGGAGCGACCCCCAGGGACCAGAGGCTCGCCGCGAGGACCAGCAGGGCGAGATGCAGGCCGAGCTGGCGGAGTCCGGCGGCGTTGCTGCGTTGGTTGAGGGCGGCGAGCTGGGCGCCGGCGAGAGTGCCGGGGGGCGGCTCGGGGCTGCCCGGCGTGGTGACGCTCCCCATCGGTCCTGGACCAGCTCGGCTGGGGCGATTGTGATGCCGTTGGGCGGTCCGGCCTGTTTGCCCTGAACCGAGCTGGCGCAGCCGCTGCTGGCGTGGCGCGGGGACGGGGGCGCCGCTGGCCTGCGGGTGCAGAGCTGGGATCCCTGACGGATGGCCGCCATCCCCCCTGGCGCCGTCCTGGCGGCACGGCATCATGGGGTGCAGAGGACCGACCCGGTGCTTCCTCCTGGCCCTCCCGCCCCCGTCACAGCAGAACCGCAGCGTTTGGACCTGCGCCTGCAGCCCATGGGAGAACCATCTGCTTCACACAACTCAGCAAAACCGTTGCCAAGGTTCATGGAGAACCCTTCACGGCTCCTGCTGATTCTCTTAAGCTTTGATCAGTCCGACCCACCCCGTTCGAGACCCGCATGGATAAGAGCCACCCCGTTCGCGCTTCGATGGAGCTGCGGCTGGACGACCTTCGCGAGCGCTATCGCCAGCAGCCCAATGAGCACACCCGCTACGAGCTGGTGCGGTGGGAGCAGCTGATCGCCCAGTGGGCCCCCTCGGTTCTGGCTTCGCCCTGAGTCCCTCCTGCCCGACCCCCAGGCAGGGATCGGCCCCCTTGCGGCGGTTCTGTTGCGTTTCCTGGCCCCGCTGGATCTCACCCGGGCAGGGGCCGTAAAACGGAAGAACCGACGCCCGAGCCCCAACCGCCGTCGGCCAGAGCGCCATCCCTTGCCCGGCAGCTCCAGTGGACCCCTCGACCGATCGTCGGGGGGTCTTCTGTTGGTGGGATCTGTCCCCCCGCTCCTTGGGCTGGGCTGCTGGGCCCGTGCCCCGACGGCGGTGCTGGGATGGCCCGCGCCGGCGCTCCCGATCGACACGGCCCCCCATCGATCGGGGGGCCCCGGCCCCGATCGAGGCGACCCCACGGTCAGGGGAGCAGCAGCAGCTGGGGCGGCTCCAGATCGAGGCGCCAGAGCTGGCGGTGATGGCGCAGCCACTCCTGCCCGGCGATCGCTTCCACTCCCAGGGCCGCGAAGACCGGGTTATCGGTGACGATCCCCTCGACTGTCCCCGTCACCCCCGTCCCGGTCCCGGGTTCTGTCGCCGTCATCGCTGGCGTTGTCGTCCCAGTTCCAGTTCCAGTTCCAGTCCCAGTTCCAGTCCAACCGGCCGGCCCGGTCGCCGGGCGGAGGGCCGCCCCGCCCGGCAGCACCAACCCCCGGAAGCGGCGGCGCTCCACCCGCTGCTCGCCGCAGACCCCCACCAGCCGCAGCGCTTCGGCCGGCCCCACCGCCTGCAGCCGCGCCGCCAGGGCGGGACTGAGGAACAGCCCCTCGGCGCCGCTGTCCGCCAGGGCCTTGATCGGCGCCCCGTCACGATGCAGCTCGACCAGCGGCACCCCCTGACGCCAGCGCAGCGGCACCGTCCGCGCTTCGGTTCGATCGGGGTGGGGGGAGCCGTTGGCAGCCGGTTGCCGGCCGGTGCTGAATGGCGCGGCGGCGGCGGTGCCGAGCACCAGCCGCCCGGCGATCGGGTCGATCAGGATCGGCAGCTGTCGCAGGGTCGGGGCCCCCAACACCCCATCCAGCCCCGGAGGCAGGGCGGCCACCGGCAGCACCAGGGCCTCCACCCCCTGCAGCCGCAGCCGGTTGCTGCCGCCTCTGCCGAGCACCAGCTCCGGCAGGCGGGTGCGTTGCGGCCGCAGGCCGGCACAGCCGGAACCGCCGCCCGCCAGGGCGATGGACTCTGACGCCAGCGGAGTGGTGGCCAGCCCCAGCCGCCGCGCCAGCTCCGGGGTGACCATGGTCGAGGCTGCGCCGGTGTCGAGCAGCAGCCGCACGGCCCTGGCTGCGGCCGGGCCGCCGGCGGTTGGGTTCGCCTCAAAGGGCAGCACGGGGGTGTCGCCGGCGGCGGCCCGCTCCAGGGGCAGCACCGCGCTTCCATCGGCGCGGCCGCCGGCCAGGGTCCGGCCCTCCCGCAGGATCAGGGCTCGGCCCTGGCGGGCCTCGGCGCCGACCCCGGCGGCGGTGAAGGCGCTGGACGGCGTTTCCGCTCGGGCGGGACTGGCCGATGGGTGGCCGAAGGCCCGTGCCCTGGTCGTGCTCCCAGGCCAGGCCCCTGCCGCTGAACGAGGTGCCATCAGCCAGGCCAGGGCGATGGAGCCGCCAACCATCCCGGCGGCCAGGCAGCGGATCGAGGCGCGGCGGGACATGGGGGCCGGGGAGGGGCCGACCATCCTCGCCGCCGGGGCCTGGCCGGGGCCGTGCTTCAGCGGCCGACGCTCGATCCCGTTGTCAGGCTGCGGCCCATCGGCCTGGGTGCGGCCTGGGTTCGGTACGGGAGGACGGGCGCGATGGTGGCGGCCCCCGGCTGGCGAGGGTTTCAGGTGACTCCTGGCTGAGCCAGCAGCCACCACCAGGCGGGCACGGTCGCCAGGGCCAGGCCGGTGCTCCAGAGCACCAGCAGGGCGGTCCGGTCCTGGTCATGGCCGGCCGCTTCCGCCAGCAGCAGGGCCGAGATGGCCGTCGGGGCGGCCGCCTGCAGCACCACCGCCTCGCGGATCGGGGCGGGCAGGCCCAGCAGGGCCGCCACCACCAGGGCCACCAGGGGCAGGGCCAGCAGCTTGAAACCCAGGGCCGCTGCCAGGGCCTGGCCCCCCGCCGCAACAGCCGCGGCTCCGCTCATCGCACCCTGGCTTCCGCCCTGCTCCCTTGGCTCAGCTCCGGTCCCGCCGCTGCCCTGTTGCCGCAGCATCGCCCCCAGTCGCAGACCCACCACGACCAGGGCCAGCAGCAATACCCCCCTGGCGGGCAGCCAGAGGAACTCGGCCAAGGTTGCCCGCCAGGGGGTGGCCTGGATCAGCAGGGCCAGGGCGATCCCCCGCACCGCCGGGCTGGCGGCGAGCAGGGCCAGCAGGCGCCGCGGTTCCGGGGCCTGACCCGCCAGCAGGGGCGGGCCAACGCTCCAGGTGATCAGGGTGCCGACCAGGTCGTAGGTGATGCTGTGGCCGAGGGCTGCGGGCGGCAGCAGGGCCAGGGCCACCGGGATGCCGAAATAGCCGGTGTTGCCCACCACCGCCCCCAGCCGCAGGGCCGCCTGGGGCACGGCGGCCCGCAGGGGCGGCAGCAGGGCGATCGCCAGGAAGGCGATGGCATTGATCAGCGCCGCCGTCAGAGCGGTGATCAGCAACGCGCTGCCGAGGCCGGAACGGAGCAGCAATCCCATCAGCGAGAACGGGATCCCCCAGCGCACCAGCCAGGCGGCCAGCGGTGCCGGCAGTCCTGGGGCCTGCCAGCCCAGGAGCAGCCCCAGCAGCAGGGGGGGCACCAGATCGAGGGCGAACCGCAGCATCGGCCGGTGGCGGGCAGCCCCTTGGCTTCTCCAGCGTCCCATGCTGGAACGGCCGATCCCTTCAGCGCCGTGTCATCCCCAGCCCACAGGGCCCGGTGGCCGTTTCTGGCCCTGGGCGGATCGGCCGCCCTGGTTCTGGGGGTGACCCTGCTGTTGCGGCCCGATTCCCGCAGCGCCTGGGAGCAGGCCTCCCTCACCCGGGGCCTGCCCGAGGAGCGGGATCCGCTGCAGCTGACCGCCTGGGGGGAGGCGTTCCAGGAGCTGCTGCACCAGGCCGATGGCCTCGGACCGCGGCCGGCGCAGCCGGAGCGGCTGCAGCCCTGGCTGACGGCCCAGTGCCAGGTGAATCAGCGGCTTCAGGCCCTGCAGCGGCAGCGGCGCCGGCCGATGGAGGGGGCGCGGGCGATGGGCCGGCCGGAGGCGTGTGAGGAGCTGCTCCAGCGGGGGCTGGCGGTGCCGCTGCCAGGGGATCGGCCTGGGGCGGAGTCCGGCGCGGCGATGGCTCCCGGGCCTCTGGCTCCCGGGGTGGGGGATCCTTGGGGTGGATCTCCCTGAGGTGGCGGCTGGCCTGGTGGCGGTGCGGGCGGCGGCGGTTGTGGGGATGGGCGGCAGCCGCTGCTGGTCTGGTCCGCGATGGGTTCAGGGGATCGCCGCGGCGGGGAGTGTCGGCGGCGGCGGGCTGGCCGTGGCATGGGGGGCCTGGGGTGGTGGACGGGGGCCAGCGGGCCAGCGTGCTGGTCGGTCCCGATGGTGCCGGGGTCGCCTGGGGCTGCTGTCAGTCGGTGTAGAGCCTGCGGGCCTGGGTCAGGGTTCCGAGCAGATCGGCGTCGCTGAGATCGAGGGCCTCCGGCCAGAGGGGCCCCAGCCACCGGCGCACCAGTTGCGGGTCGGGTTCCGTCGGCATCGGCCCGCCGGGCGGCCCCCCTGGCTGGAAGGTGGTGAAGAACTCCTCCTGGGCGGCCAGGACCCGGAACTTGAGGAACTCGAGCAACCGGGCCCGCAGTCGGGCCGGGTGGATCAGCCGGCAGCGCTGTGGGTCCACCCCGAGCTCCAGCGCCGGTTCGCTGCCCAGTTCCCCCAGCCAGGGGGCAAGCACCTCGAGGCAGCCCTGGGGTTGGTGATGGGCCTGTTTGGTTTCGGGGTGGGGGTGGTAGATCAGGGCATCGACCTGCCAGGGCAGCCCGGCCGCAGCAGGATCGGACGGGGGCGAACCGGTCGCGGCCAGGTCAGGATCGCCGCCGGTCCCTGGCGGGGTGGGAGGGTGCGCCGCCGGGATCGGGCCGCGCAGGCGGCAGCGCCAGAAGGAGAAGGTCTCCGGCGGATGGTGCTCCGTCCAGCGCAGGGCCTCGACCTGGGCATCGGGCTGTTGCAGCCGCCAGGCGCCGCCGGGCACCTCCAGGTTGAGGGTGCCGGGGAAAAAGGGGGAAAGATCGATCCCCCGCTCCAGGAAGAAGGGGGTCTGCAGGGCGATGGTGCCGGCCGGGTAGGGGCTGTGGGGGTTGCGGCCCGATGCCACCCCATGGCCGGCCCTCAGGCGGCAGGGCACCCAGGCGAGTCCGGCTTCCCCCTGCTCCGGTGCCGGTGGGGGTGGAGTTTCCGCTGGGCTGGCGGCGCTATGCGCCATGGCGCGGATCCCCCACCGCGGACTGATCCCGGCAGCCCAGCACCGCTTCGGGATGGCTGTAGTGCTTGAACTCCAGCCAGTTGCCGGCCGGATCGATCAGAAAGAAGGTGTGGTGCTCCAGGATCTCGCCGGCGAAGCGGCACCTCGGTTGAACGCCGAAGCGCAGGTCGGCGGCGCGGGCCCGCTGCTGAAGCTGGTGCCAGGCCTCCAGCTCGGCGAGCACCAGGCCGAAATGGCGCGGATAGATGCCGGCTTGTTCGGCTCCGAGGGCGGCGGCGCTGCTGCGCTGGGCCACCAGCTGGTGGCCGCCGAGGTCGAGGATCAGGGCGTCGGCGCTGCGGCGGCCGGGATGGCAGCCCAGTCCCTCGACGTACCAGCGGTAGGTGGCGTCGAGGTCGAGGGCGGGAATCGAGAGATGGAACTGCTGCAGGCCCATGGCCCGCAGGCTAGGGGTTGGGGGTGGAGCATCGAAGCGGGTCCGAGGCGATGGCGGCCTTCATCCGTACGCCTGGCTCTGCCCGCCGCCGTCGGGGGGCAGGCCGGGACCGGCAGCGCTTCGATGATCGCCGCCGGATCGCGATCGGATCACGGCGGGAACACGGCGGGATCAAGGTCGGATCAAGGTCGGATCAAGGTCTGAGCACGGCGGCAACTCGATCGGAATCCAGGCGTGTCGCGACCGGGCAGGGCCCAGGGGGAAGGGCAACGAAAAACGAGGAAATGCTGAATCAATGCCAAACAAAAGCTGAACAGACTGTCAGCAGCTGCCGATCGACGGCAGATCCGCTGTTGTCCGCTGTCTGCTGCTGGGGCAGGGGCTCAGGGGCAAGCTGGGCCCAGCCTGATGCTGGGCAGTGCCTTAGCCGGGTTGCGGGGGATTGGCTTGGATTCGTTGTGGTTTGCTGATCCGCCGCCGGCCCTGTCAGCGGAACGAAGGGATGGGCAAAGCAAGCGGCTCGGTTTGGTAGCAAAGGCAGCCATCACACGCTCCGATTCTCTGACAATGGGGCCGAAATGGTGTGTGTCGCCACCGTCTGATTGCGGCAGTGGCATGAACCTGCCGCCATTCGATTGATCCGCTTCATGCTCACTCCCAAAACCAGACTTCGTTTGCAGGAGATCATCCGCCGCATTGCCCTCTCCGAGAGCGTCAGCCTTGAGGAGCGGATCTATGTGCAGAAGTTCGCCGATCGCGATCCCACCGTCTGGAGCTGGCTGCGCCGCGCTCGCCGCGCCCAGCAGGCCGGTGATCTGCAGGCCGGTGCGCCGCAGCAGGGTCTGGATCGCTTCCTGGCGGAGATGGACCTGGGCGAGGTGGAGCCGAAGGGCAGCTTCGATCCCCGTCGCGATGATCTGGGCGAGTGGTTTTCCGGCGCCCCCGGCTGGTTGCGGCGCAGCTAGGCCAGCCCTCAGCTCAGGGAGCTCCACCAGCGCTCCACCACCGCGGCGCTGCCGTACCACTGGGGTCCGAAAGCACCGCCGTGGGCCACGCCCTCCAGCACCACGGGCTCGGCGCCCTCCAGCAGCGCCGAGCCCACCGGCACCAGGCCATCGCCCCGGTCGTTGGCATCACCCGTGCTGTTGCGGTAGGCCGTGGGCGCCAGGCGGCGGGCCGTGGCGCTGGCCTGGCCGGCGGCAGCCTCCAGCTCGATCACGCCGGCCACCGCCGCATAGCGCACCGGATGCTGGCGATCGTGGCCGAAGAAGGCGCCGGGAAGCTCCCGGGCCACCCGGCTGCGCATCGCCGTGGCCTTGAGAGCGGTGTGGGGGCTGCCCAGGGTGATCAGGGTGTCGGCGAAGCGGCGGCCGCCGTAGCGGCGGCCCTCGAACGGCCCGTCGGCCAGAAACAGCCGCAGCAGGATGCCGCCGGAGCTGTGGCCGATCAGGGTGATCCGACCGCTGGCGGAGGTGGCGGCCAGCTCGGCGGCGGCGCTGGCCACCCGATCCAGCAGCCGCGCCCAGCCCAGGGGCAGCACGGTGAGCAGCCACTCCAACCGCGACACCGGCAGCAGCACCACCCGCTGGCCACTGAGCTGCTCCAGGCGCTCCACCATCGGGGCATAGGCCTCGGCACCGATCAGGAAGCCGCCCAGCACCAGGATCGGCTGGGTCGGCAGCGGCCGGGATGGTGTGGCGGCGGTGGTGGAATCCAGCGGGGGCACGCTCGGGCCGTGGCGATCGCCATGCTCTCAGGCCACTGGCTGGCGCCACCAGGCCCAGGCCTCGCGGTTGATCACCAATCCGATCAGCAGCAGCACCGCCATCAACGCCACCTGGTCGCCACGGGAATCGGGCACGAGGATGTCGGCGATCAGGTGGGGGATGTTGGTGAGCGTGTAGACCACACTGATCCAGAAGTGCAGCCGGCGCCAGCCGCGCCAGCCGCCGCGCCGCAGGGGCTGGCTGGCGGCCCAGCTGATCCGCAGCAGCGAGGCAAGGGGGATCAGGAAGTAGATCAGCATCGCCCAGAACAGCCAGGGCAGCTGTTCCGGCGGCACCTGGCTCTCGATCTCCGCCGAGAAGCCATGGAACAGGGGCATCAGGCCCAGATCCACATGGAAGAGCATCGCCAGCAGGTAGGCGAGCCAGAGGCTGCGCAGGCGCAGGGGGCGATCGATCGGGGCAGCAGGCAGTGCCGGGGTCTGGGGTGGGAAGCCGCGGGTTCCAGTGGGGGAGGGCATGAAACCAGTGTGGAGACCCTGCGTTGTGCCGATGGCGATGGCAGCCCGTCTGCCGCCAGCGGCGCCCGGGCCCCGGCGGATCCGCGGCGGCGATGGCGTCCGCTGGGGCCGATCCGGGACCCGGGGGGATCCGGTGCGGCCCCGGGGTGGTGATGGTTTCCGCTGGTGGCCGCTGCTGTCGGCCTTCTGATCGCCACGAAGAAGGGCCCTGGCTGCAGGCGGACAGCGGCGGCGCACCAGCGCAGCCCAGGCGATCGAGACGCCGCGATGGCCCGATGGCCTGGGCCGGGTTAGGCGGCCGCGCTCGGCGGCTCGGATCGCCGCCGGCCATCAGCGGGCCCGGATCCGCGCCAGGCTCATCCTTGCCCCGCTTGGTCCCCGTGATCGCCCGCTCCAGCGCCCCCCAATCCCCCGCTGAATCCGCCAGCGCTGCCGTGGAGGCTGCGGCCGGCGCCGACGATCTGCCCAGCGGCGCCGCGCTGCTCGCCCTGGAGCAGGCGGCACGACGCGGCGGCACGGGGTTGGAGGCGGAGCAGCTGGAGGGGCTGTGGATGCTGGAGCGGATCTGGCCCCGGGGGCAGACCCGCAGCGCTGCCCTGGCCGGTGGTCTGCTGCGCAGCCTGGGGGCCTCGCTGCGGATGGAGCGGCGGCTGGGGGTGAAGGGGACTGGAGCGGAAGTCGCCCCAGCGCCCCTGTGGCTGACCAACAGCGTGCGGCTGGGTTGGTTGGAGCTGCGCTTTCAGGGACCGGGCTGGTTGCGGGGCCGGCGACCATTGCTGTGGTTCCAGTTCGAGCGGCTGGAGATCCGGGCCGGCGAGCGGACGCTGCTGCAGCGGACGCTGCCGGCGCCGGAACCGCGGCGCCAGCCCTTTTTCGCCCTGATTGCCACCGGAGCCGATCGCCGCTGGCTGGCTGCCCGCGGCCGTTCCGGTGGCCTGGCGGTGTGGCGCCTCAGCCCACCGACACGTTGATGACGCGACCGCCGAGGCGATTGAGCCGCCGCAGGGCCTGGTTGAGGCTGCTGACGGGCACGCGCACGGTGTAGGCGCCGCTGCGGGAGACGGCGTTGTTGACGACACCGGTGGCGGTGATGGTGGCGATGCCGCCCTCCCGGCTGCCGGAGGAGCCGAGCAGGGCCTCCTGGCGATGGGCGCCGGAGGGGGAACGGCGCAGCCGGTTGGGGTCGTAGTCGGCGGCGAGGCCGCTGTCGCTGCTGATCTGGGCGCGGAAGGGGCCGTCGGTGGAGACGATCACCACCCGGCCTGCGGAGCCGGCCACCACCGCGGGGCGGTTCTGGTGGATGGTGCGGTTGTTGCGGAACAGGTTGCCGGAGGCGTCGCCCTTGGCGGAGGCAGCAACGCCGCGGGCCAGTTGGGTCATCCAGGAGAACTGGCGACCCTGGTGGCCGACCGAATAGCCCCAGCCGTGCAGATAGGGGACGGTGTCCTGGCCGAAGCGCTGCTGGTATTCGGCGCTATCGAGATAGGAATCGATCTCGGCATCATAGCCCTGCTCTTGCAGGATCGTGAAGTGATGGAGCATCTCCTCGCGGTTCTGGGGGGCGCGGCCGAGCAGGTGCTTGTGGTTGAGTTCGATGAAGCGATAGGGATTGCTGCTCTCAAAGAAGCGCTTGCGGTAGAGACCGCTCTTGGCCACGGTGCGCACCAATTCACGAACGCTGAGATAGCCATCGCGGAACAGCGATTCGGCACCGCTCAGCCGCTCGCTGGCCATCAGATGCTGCTGGCCGAGCACCTGTTGATAGACGGCACGGAGGATAATATTCTTATCAGCATCGGAGGCATTACTGCGGAGTTCTTTGTTGGCGTCGTTGGCAAAGCGGGCGATGCCAAGTTCAGGGGCGCGAACCAGAGACATGGGCGAGGGAGGAGGGAAGGGATCGGGGAAGGCAGGATGTTCGGCCGGTGCGGCTGGAGGCCCCAGCGGCACTGGCGTGGAGCCGGGCCGGTCATGGGGAGCGTGGAGGGCGGAACGGTTCTGGATGGCAGGGCCGGGTCCATTGGAGGATCAGCGGGCAGCCAGACGGCCCTTTCACCCAGGCAGCATCGCCGCACGAAGGCTGTGACGCTGCAGCGGATTGGAGGCCGGGATGCTCCGCGTGATCGCGATAGATTGAGAAAAGTAAAAGTAAGACTGGGACCGGAACTGGTGGCCGGAACCATCCAGGATCTGAATGTATGGGCAGTTGGCAGGTGTTACATCGGCCTGGGCGGATTCCTTGCAAAACGTTGTGCAACCTTCTCCGTTCCCGGCGGCGGCGGAGCGAAGGGCCCTCAGGGCTGCTGCCAGCGGGCGGCCCGACGGGGGTGCCGCCCGCTGAAAAAACCAGTTCTGGGCCGGATCGAGCCTGCTCGCGAACGTCAGCAGGCCTGTCGGATCCTTGGCGGCTGCGGCGGAACCGCTGCCAACCCTGCGGTGCCAGGGCGTAGTCAGCAGCGCCCTGACGGCTGAAGACCCCCAGACCTGCCGTTGGTCCCTCCCGCCCGAGGCCCGGCCTGGGAGCCTGCTGCGCGTAGGTCGACAGGCCAGGCCCTGAACAATGACGGACCCGAAGCGGCGCATTTCGCAGCCTCATCCTGAGACAAAGGGCATCCAGGACATCTCAGCACCGTCATCGCAAGATCTGCTGCCGTGCCATCCATCTGCCCTTTGGCGCGGCGCCGCACTCGCAATGCGGATGAGATCCAGGGGAGATCCATGGGAGATCCTGTTCCGTTGTGTCGCGGGATCTCCCCATGGATTTGCAGCCAATGCGGCTACGCGCAACAGGCTCCTAAACCCGCTCGGGCAGCTCGCTGCCGTGCACGATGTCGTTGAGGATTTCAGCGGCCAGGCTCTCGGCCTCGTCGACCAGCTGTTCGCCGAGCATGAAGGTGGACTGCCAGCCGATGCCGGCGGCGATCAGGGGGCCGGCCATGGGGATCCAGCGGGTCGACTGGCGGCTCACCTCCCGGCTGGCGAGGCGCTTGAGCAACCCCACCAATCCTTCACGGGCCAGATAGCGGGTGCCGAACTGGGCGACCTTGGCGAGCAGGGAGGGCAGGGCCCTGGGGCCGAGCAGGCGTTTGATGTAGTCGAACTGGCTGCTGGTCAGCCCGTAGATCGAGGCGATCTCCTCACCCAGCTTGAGCAGCAACGACACATCAGCGGCAAGATCGAGACCGGGCACGGGATTGAGGCTGCCGTTGGCGGCGGCCAGGCCGGCATAGGGGGGGATGCGCTCCTGGGCCACCTTGCGCTTGCGCTGCAGGGCATCCTGGCCGTAGGCGGCCATGTCGGCCACGAAGCGCGATTGCTTCAGGCCCGCCAATGCGGAGCCGATGTCCACGAGCAGGTCCTGCAGGTCGTGCAGCGAGGGCTGGCGGGCGGAGGTGAGGTAGACGCGCTCCGGCGGATCGGGGAGCAGTTCCTCACGGATATCCTGCTCGATGATGCGCCGCGTTTCGGCTTCATCGTGCCCGTGGTCATGGCGGCCGTCTTCGATGGCCCGATCGATCATGTTGCGCACCACAAAGCAGGGTTTGCCGAGGGTGCGCAGCTGCTGAAACAGGAAGACGTCGTTTTCGTAGAAGCGCTGGGCGGTGACCAGCAGAAAGCAGTCATAGCTGGCCAGATTGAGGCGTTCCACATAGGTTTCCTTCGGCCAGCGGCGGGTGCCGCAGCCGGGCAGATCGACGAAGGTGATGCCGCGGTGGCTGAGTTCGAGTGGATCGTTGGTGGTTTCCACCACCCCCACCTGGGCGATACGTTCACCGGCGATGGCATTGATCAGCGACGACTTGCCGCTACCCGATGGTCCGATCAAGCCGCAGCGCACCTGGGTCTTCTCGAATTCCTCGATCTTCTCGCGGCAGCGGGAGGCGAAGTCGCGGATCAGGGTGGTCTGGTCGTCGGCCAAGGGGCTCATCAGCAGTGATGCAGGCATCCTCAGCCCGGATCGGCCGCGGCGCCGCCGGCTGAGGCTGACGGTTTACACGCTGGTGGCGACGGTTGGTCCCCCTTGGCTGGATCCAGATCCTGGATTTCCCGCTCTGAAGTCGGTCGCCGATGCTCTGGAGCGGCTTGGGCTGGCTGGAGGTGCGGCCTGGGCTGAATACTCCCGAGGCCGCACCGCTGATGCGCCCGTTGGCATCGCTGGAGCCGATGCAGCGCTGCCGGCCGGCCGGCTACGCCGAGATCTGCAGCCGCGGGGCCGGCAGCCAGCAGAACGCCCAGATCATCGCTGCCAGCGCCGCTGGTGTGTTGGCATGGGTTCACGACCCTGGCGACTCTGACCAGCGACACTGATTGGTGACACTGATTGGTGACACTGATTGGTGACACTGATTGGTGATTATGGTTGGTGGTTCTGATTGGCGATACTGACAAGAGATCCAAGCCATGGCATCGCCAGACCGGCAGCCATGCAGAGACTGAGGCCCCGCCCTGATGGTGAAACGTCCAGCAATGGCGGCCTGAACCCACAGCCACAGATGACCGCCAGCGACAAGCTCTTCTACTGGCTGTTCCAGAGCCAGCCCGATCGCATCCTGCAGCTGCTGCCTGATCTGGCGGCTGCTGCGGCTCAGGTTGGTGGCGGCTATCGGTTTGTGGCGCCGGTGTTCAAGGCGCGGGAATACCGGCCTGATGGGGTGTTTCTGGCGGTGGAGCAGGACCGCGAGCTGCCGGCGCTGGTGCTGGAGGCGCAGATGCGCTCGGATCCACAGTTTCTGCTGCGGCTCTATGCCGAATCAGGCCGGCTGCTGCAGCAACAGGATCGACAAGGTTGCCCGATCCGCCAGTGGCAGGTGGTGGTGATCTGCCCGCTGCGCACCCTGGCCTTTGGCGATCCGGAGCCGGTGGCTGAGTTTCTGGAGCGAAGGGTGCGCTGGTTGGAGCTGCTGCCCGCCCTGGCTGATCCCAATGCCCCGCCGCTGCTGCGCACCCTGGCGCTGCTGCTGGAGAAGGAGGAGCGCCTGCCGGCTACCACTGCGCAGATCCGAGAAGCGGTGGCTGGCAGTGAGCTGGAATCCCAGATCGCCGATGCCACCGCCGCTATCCTGTTGGCACGGTTCACGACTCGCCCTATCCCGGAGATCTGCGCCATGGCCGGCATCACCCTTGAGGATTTCAGCCAGAGCGTGGCCTACAGGGAGATCTTTGGGCTTGGTGAACAGCGGGGCTTGGAGCAGGGTCTGGAGAAGGGTCTGGAGCAGGGTCTGGAGCAGGGGCGCGTGCAGGGGCTTGAGAAGGGCCTGGAGCAAGGACTCAAAACCGGCGAACTCGAGATCACCTTGCGCCAGTTACGGCGCCGCTGCGGTGCTCTCACCGCCACCCAGGAGGCCCTGATCCGCGCTCTGCCGTTGCCGCGGCTGGAGATGCTGGCGGAGGCACTGCTCGATTTTCAGGGTTCGGATGATCTCGACACTTGGTTGTCAGGGAATTGAGTTGGTGTGGCTTCCACCACAGACGGACCCACTAACCGGCC